>NZ_CAXBGB010000010.1:0-45955 GCF_963975125.1 uncultured Winogradskyella sp.
GTGGCACAAACCAAGCTGAATTCTTTGCAGTAGCTTCAGAATACTTTTTTGAACGCCCAGACTTACTGAAAAAGAAACATCCAGAACTTTATAAAATGTTGGTGGAGTGTTTCAAACAGAAACTTAGTCGTGGCGAATGATTAACTCGGCACATTACCATTCTATTACGTCGCAATCCATTTTTGGGTGTTTATTTTTTAAAAAGGGTTTACAAAATACTAATTTTGATTTACAATTGTGTTGACTAGACGTGCTTTTGAAACTATTTAAAAAAGAAAAAACCCTTTAAAGATAAACTTTAAAGGGCTTAGTAATCTATTAAGCTTCATTTGAAACCTAAATCTCAGCGGAGAGTAAGGGATTCGAACCCCTGGAGGTGTGACCCTCAACAGTTTTCAAGACTGCCGCATTCGACCACTCTGCCAACTCTCCTTTAGCGGGTGCAAATATAAAATCCTTTTTATTGTAGCCAAAGGTATTTTGTAGTTTTTTTTAAAAAAAACAATAGATTGATTTACAAAACAAAAATTAGTATCATTTAATAAAGCATTGTATTTTTCGGCATAATATATGCTAGTTATAACGTTATTATCAATAAATCAATTTTTATGAAACATTTTATTTTTGTATTTATCGCTTTTATAAGCCTTAATAACTTTGCTCAAAATAAAACTATTGCAGCTGGTGAAAAGCTTGTTTATACAGCATCATATAACATGTCAGGTTTACTGACTGATATTGCACAAGTAAAAATGGAAACAAGTAAAATTAAGACATCTAAAAGCACTCTTCTTCGTTTAAAGTGTACTGCAGTAACTTATAAAAAATGGGACAACTTCTTTAAGATAAGAGACCTTTATGAAAGTTATGTTAACCCAAAAACACTTACTCCATATTTATATAAAAGAGATATTAGTGAAGGAGGGTATTATAAATTTATGCAATATAAATACAATCATAAATCTAAGCTCGTAAAAAGTCTAAAGCGTAAAAAAAATAAAGAAGGTAAAACTTGGGATGAAAATAAAAATATAAAGATTGGCGCATCAACTAAAGATCTTGTAAGTACCTTGTATAGTATTAGAAATATGGATATCCATAAAGCGAGTCCTGGAGATCAACAAAATTTCACAGTTTTATTTGATAATAAAGAAATAATTATCACAGTAAAATATCTTAAAAAAGAAACTATTTCTACAAAGTTAGGTAGCAAAGAATGTTATAAACTCGCTTTATCAATTAAAGGTAGTGATATACTAAAAGGTAATAATAATAACCTTTTATGGTTAACAGCTGATGACAATAAAATTCCTGTTTATGCAAAGTTCAAAATTCCTGTAGGTAATGGTGAGTTAAAAATTGTTTCTGCAACCGGACTTAAAAACTAATTGACATGAAATTGAAGATTTACGAATACCATACAAAAATAAAAATAGCATGAGTAAAAAATTATTCATCATTTTAGGTTTTATAGCAGCAATACTAGCCGTAATTATAGCAGTTACACCTTTATCTAATTTAGCGGTTGCACCAATTATTGTAGCTTTCCTAAGTGGATTAATCGTTCTCTTTCTTTCAAAAAAGCACAAAACTAAAACGAAGTCAATTCAATATATCTTTCTTCTAGTGATTATTTCATTAATCTTAACGATATACAAAGGTGTTTTTTCAACTACAAAAGTAGGTGATACAGAACAACTTGAACAGCGTGATGAAGAAAACCTAGAAGATTCTAAAGAAATTCTTGAAGATATTGAGATTGACGAAGATTTTTAAAATTTGGATAAAATTGTAAGAAACCATTTCGTCTATTTACCTTATTTTTGTTTAAATCAATCACTTATATGAAAGTATTAGTTGCAGCTGCACTTATTCTTGTTGGTTCTTGCTCAACCCTTAGACATAGCAAAAAAATTGACAACCTTAAAAACAGTATCTCTTTTGAAGATGAAGCTGTTGTTAAAAAGTATTTAAATACCATCAAAATTAGTGAATTAAAGATACAGGTTGAAGAAGTATCTTCAGACAAGTATAATGGTAGAATGACAGGTGAAAAAGGTCATAATGAGGTTTGTAATTATATTAGAAATTATTATATATCTCAAAATATAAAGGCTCCTGAATCTCATTCTAATTACTATCAAAAAGTTCCTAAAGAAATTCTACCCAACGATTTAAATGATTCTCAAAACATTATCGCCTATATTGAAGGTTCAGAATTTCCTGATGAATATATATACATATCTGCCCACTCAGATCATGAAGGTGTAATTGATGGAGAAATTTATAATGGTGCAGATGATAATGGCTCTGGTACTGCAGCCGTTTTAGAAATAGCTGAAGCTTTTAGCAAAGCCGTTAAAGATGGTTATCGTCCAAAAAGAAGTATCGTATTTTTGCATGTAACAGCTGAAGAAGTTGGTCTTCATGGTTCTCGCTATTATACTCAAAATCCTGTTTTTCCATTAGAAAACACTATTTCTACACTTAATATAGATATGATTGGTCGTGTTGACCAAAGACATAAAGATAACGAAAACTACATCTATCTCATTGGTTCCGATAGGATGAGTACTGAATTGCATTTTATTGCCCAAAAAGCAAATGAGACATTCACTAACTTAAAACTTGATTATAAATTTAATGAAGAGAATGATGTTAATCGTTACTACTACAGATCAGATCACTATAATTTTGCAATAAAAGGTATTCCTGTAATTTTCTTCTTTAATGGTGAGCATGAAGATTATACGAAACCAACTGATACCGCTGATAAAATTAACTACCCATTATTAGCTAAGCGTACAAAGCTCATATTTGCTACAGCATGGTATTTAGCAAATTCTGACAAGCGTTTAAACCCAGAAATAATCTAATGTTAAAGTTTGTTAAAAGAAATTTAACCTAAACTTAAAGCCTTTGCTATTTTCGTAGTTTTACAATGTACCTCTATTAAAATCAATATAGAGTTTCCTTAAAAACTAACAATCTAACAATTTATTTAATGAAAAAAATACTATTAATTTTTTGTGTCTCTGGTTTAATTATAAGCTGCGGAACATCTTCAAAGAGTAATACCTCTTCTATAAAAAAATCTAAAACCAAAATTGTTGATCCTTCTGAATATGCATCAACAATTACTTCAGAAGAATTAAAAACGATGCTCTTCAAATATGCATCAGATGAATTTGAAGGTAGAGAAACTGGAGAAAAAGGTCAGAAAATGGCTGTAGAGTATTTAAAAGAGCAATACAAAGCTATGGAAATATCAACTCCATTAGGTGGAGATGATTACTTCCAAGAAGTACCATTAGTAAAACAAAAAACGGCAACAGCTAAATTGAGCGTTAATGGAAAACCATTTAATAGTTTTGAACATCACATAGTGTTATCTGTTTCAGAAAGTATCGATATTTCAGTTGATGATATCATCTATGTTGGATCTGGTATTGATACAGACAATTATTCTGACTACGCTAAAGTAGACGTAAAAGGAAAATTTGTGTTAGTAAAGTCTGGTGAGCCAAAAGATGGCGATGGTAATTACGTAACTTCTGGTACTTCTGAAGAAACGAAATGGTCTAGTGGCCGTCAATCAATATCAAGTAAAAGAGATGCCGCAAAAGAACATGGAGCAAAAGGAATGCTTTTAATGGACAGTGCGTTATTCCCTAGATATGCACTTTCTTTCAAAAGGCGAGCAGAGTCTGGTGCTTCTGGACGTTTATCTCTAAAAAGTAATGAAGCAGGAATGGTACTGATAATGATTAACGAAGATTTGGGCAAAGCATTAAATCCATCAATTTTAGAAGATGATGAGTCTAAAGTTATTGAAATAAAAATGAATTTAGCCATCGAAAATAAATCTGAAGCTGTTACTTCTGAAAATGTTGTGGCATTCATAAAAGGTTCAGAAAAACCTGATGAAATTGTAGTCATCTCTGCACATTTAGATCATGAAGGCATTAAAAATGGTGAAGTATATAATGGTGCAGATGACGATGGGTCTGGCACAATAGCTTTATTAGAAATAGCTGAAGCTTTTAAAATGGCAGAAAAAGCAGGTAGTGGACCTAAGAGATCCATTCTGTTTTTACATGTTACAGGTGAAGAAAAAGGTCTTTTAGGCTCTAGACATTACACAGACAATGACCCAATCTTTCCTTTAGCAAATACGGTTGCAGACCTTAATATTGATATGATAGGTAGAATAGATCCAAAACGTAAAGAAGATACAAGAAACTACGTTTATTTAATTGGTAGTGATAAATTAAGTACTGAACTACACAATATTTCAGAAGATGTAAATACAAAGTATACTAATATAGAATTAGACTATACCTATAACGACGAAAATGATCCTAATCGTTTTTATTACAGATCTGACCACTACAACTTTGCAAAAAATAATGTTCCTGTTATATTTTACTTTAATGGTACTCACGATGATTATCATAAACCAAGTGATACACCAGATAAAATTGAATACGATTTATTAGAAAACAGAACGCGCTTAGTTTTTCATACAGCTTGGGAAGTTGCTAACAGAGCTGAAAGAATTGTGGTAGATAAGGCTACAGAATAATAAAGTTTTAAATATTTATAAAAAGACCTTTCTAATCATTGAAAGGTCTTTTTCTTTTAGGCACAAAAAAAGCTTCTCTCCCAATAGTTATTGGGACTGAGAAGCTTTACTAATTTAGGGTGGAAGACCGGTCTCGAACCGGCGACCTTCGGTACCACAAACCGACGCTCTAACCAACTGAGCTACAACCACCATTTTAATTAGGACTGCAAATGTAAATTATTTACATTTTTCTACAAAGTGTTTTTTTAACTTATTTTAAATCAAATAAAGAATCAACAGCAAGATAACGTTCAACTGTATAACCCTCAGCAAATTCTGCTCCAATTAAGCGCCCTAAATTACGTGCTCGATAAACAATACTGTCTGTAAAGTTTTTACTAGAGATAGGCGTTTGTGGCTCATCATTATTAGGGTCAAAAAACTGTGTTTTGTAGGCCATGACAGAATCCATTTTCTTGTCCATAAAACCAGTAACATCTACTGCAAAATCTGGCTCTAAATCTTTCCATTGTATATAATGATAGACGGCTTTAGGCCGCCAAGGTTCTTGTACTTTATTTTCATCTTTATAAATAGTTTCAATCTTTCTTAAACCACTCAAAAAACAAGCATCACTTACTAGCTGACTTCCTTTACTATGATCAATGTGTCTATCATCAATAGCATTACAAATTACTATTTCTGGTCTGTAATATCGTATCATTTTAATGATTTCGATTTGATGCTCCTTATTATTAATAAAAAAACCATCTGCAAAGCGCATATTAAACCTAGTATTAACACCAAGAATTTTTGCTGCATTATAGGCTTCTTCATCCCTAGTTTTTGCAGTACCTCTAGTTCCTAACTCTCCACGAGTTAAATCTATAATTCCAACTTTTTTACCATTAGAAACCTCTTTCGCTAAAGTAGCTCCGCAACCTAATTCTACATCGTCAGGATGTGCACCAATGGCTAATATGTCTAATTTCATCTCTTATTATCTTTTCTGTAATGCCAAAAATATTAAAAAGAAGATAGATTCTCGCTTTCTTTTTATTTCGCAAACGGTTTCGTTTACATATTTCAAGATTTATAAGCCTCAATACTGCCTAAAATTTAAAAATTCACAATTACCTCAAAGTATGATATTCGTCATAAAAATTGCCTTATAATGCTTTTAACTTTACAGTATAATTACAGAATGTATTCATTATGAGCTTAATGTTAGTCATCTTAATTGTCACAATAGCCTTATTTATTTGGGGCAAATTCACACCAGATATTATCGCTCTTATTTCTATGTTAAGCTTATTTCTTTTTGGAATATTGGACCTATCAGAAACCTTAAGTGGCTTTAGTAATCCAACGGTAATTATGATTGCTGCATTGTTTATTATTGGTGAAGGATTATCTCAGACGGGCTGGACAGCATTAGCAGGAGAAAAATTTATTAAAATGGCTGGCAAAAGCACAACTAAACTTCTATTAATTACAACATTAGGTTCTGGTTTATTATCTGGTGTGGTAAGTAATACTGGTACAGTTGCCACCTTAATGCCAGTAACTATTTCATCTGCTTGGAGTATAGGCACCTTACCCTCTAAACTACTTATGCCAGTAGCCTTTGGCTCAAACACTGGAGGACTATTGACCCTAACCGGTACACCTCCAAATATTATTGTTAATAATACGATGCTAGAAAGCGGCTTGGAGGGTTTTTCATTTTTTGAATTTGGTCTAATCGGACTGCCATTACTACTAATAGCCTTAGTATATTTTAGATATATAGGTTACCGATTATTACCTAGCAACAAAACTAATAACAAACCTGTGGACATAAGTACGACAGTACACAAATGGATTGAAGCTTATAAGGTAGATGATGATTACTACAGACTAAGAGTCCGCTCAGTTTCACCTTTTTTGAATACAAAAATTGGTGATTGGGATTTTGAAAATGAGCATGACGTCTCTATTCTAAGAATAAAGCGAAGACATCCAAATGTATTAAAAGGAAATGATCCTTTTATTGAATTCCCTGCTAATTCAACAGAATTTT
Organism: uncultured Winogradskyella sp.; assembly: GCF_963975125.1. Lineage (GTDB taxonomy): Bacteria > Bacteroidota > Bacteroidia > Flavobacteriales > Flavobacteriaceae > Winogradskyella. The sequence goes on from NZ_CAXBGB010000010.1 coordinate 6,630, forward strand.
TATACCACGATATTATCACTGTTAAAGGGGATACTGAAGCGATTAATGCCTTAATGATAAAGTTTAGATTAGGCCTATTGCCATTAGAACCAATAGAAGATGAATTAAGAAACAACTTAATAAATCAAGAAGTTGGTATGGCAGAAGTCTTAGTGACACCAAAATCAGTTCTTGTTGGTCGAAAAATACGATTAGGTATTTTCTTTAAACGTTTTGGTGTGCAATTAATGGCTGCCTCTCGTAATAACAAACCATTTACAGAACGTGAAATTATTGTAAAAGCAGGTGATGCTTTTTTAGTAAGAGGAATCTGGAATGATATAGAACAATTAAAAGAGCATCACGAAAATTTAGTGATTTGTGGTAGCCCTGAAGGTATGGCGAAAACCGTAACAAATCTTACCTATAAATCTTATATCGCATTGTTTGCATTAGTAATCATGGTCGCTCTATTAGTATTCAAAATTGTACCTGGAGCATTAGCAGCACTTATATCTGCTGGTATTGTCTTAATCTCTGGTTGTGTGCCAATTGCTAAAGCATACAAAGGTATCAGTTGGATTAGCGTTGTAATGATTGCCGCTATGATACCTATGGGAATAGCACTTCAAAAAACAGGTACTGCAGAACTTATAGCAAATGGTTTAGTAAACACCTTAGGTAGTTTACACCCTGTTGTATTACTTGGAGGAGTATTTCTATTAACTACATCATTTAGTCAGGTGATAAACAATTCTGCTACTGCTGTACTTATGGCACCTATTGTAATTATTGCTGCTAACACGCTAAATATTTCGGCAGCACCATTTATGATTGTTGTTGCAGTTAGTGCTTCAACTGCATTTTTAACACCAGTTGGCACCACAACTAATGCAATGGTAATGACTGCTGGAGGCTACAAATTTATAGATTATTTAAAAGTAGGTGCACCACTGCTTCTACTCTTCTTAATAACCACATTAGTATTAGTGCCATTGATATGGCCATTTTAAATCGAAAGTCTAATTAAAAAATTATTAAATCATGGAAATTTTATTAAATAAACCGATTATGAAAACAAGAGACCTTACTCAGTATGGACTAAAAGACACCAATGCACATTGGAACTTATCTCCAGAAAAACTACAAGCCATTACCATTAAAAAAGGAATGGGAAAAGAAACCTCTAATGGTACTTTAGCCATTAATACCGGAAAATTTACAGGGCGCTCACCTCAAGACCGTTTTATTGTAAAAGACGATTACACAAAAGATCTTGTGTGGTGGGGAAAAACGAATAAAGAAATTTCTCCAATAAACTTTGATCATTTACAATCTGAAATCACAAATTATTTAAGCGGAAAAGAAATCTATGTAAGAGATGCTTATGTTTGTGCAGATCCTGAATATAAAACAAATGTTAGAACCGTTACAGAATATCCATGGTCTAACATGTTTACATATAATATGTTTTTAAGATCTGACGAATCTGAATTAGAAAATTTTGAAGAAGATTGGTTAGTTCTTTGCGCACCAGGTTACGAGGCACCAGATCCTAAAAAATATGGTCTTCGTCAAGAGAATTTTTCAATTTTAAATTTTACTAAAAAAATTGCTTTGGTTGGTGGTTCTGCTTATACTGGTGAAATAAAGAAAGGGGTTTTCTCTTCACTAAACTTTATACTTCCTGTTGAAAAAGAAGTCTTACCAATGCACTGTTCTGCAAATGTTGGCGAAGATGGTGATACCGCAATTTTCTTCGGATTATCTGGTACTGGCAAAACGACTTTATCTGCAGATCCGAATCGTAAATTGATTGGTGACGATGAGCATGGTTGGACGGCAAATAATAACATCTTTAATTTTGAAGGTGGTTGCTACGCTAAAGTTATTGACTTAACAGAAGACAAGGAACCAGACATTTTTAGAGCTATTAAACCAGGTGCAATTCTTGAAAATGTCGTTTTTAAAGACAATGGAGAGATAGATTTTATGGATAGTAGTATTACACAAAACACACGTGTAAGTTACCCAATTTATCATATTGATAATATTCAAAAACCATCATTTGCAGGAAACCCAACAAATATATTCTTCCTAACAGCTGATGCTTTTGGTGTATTACCTCCAGTTTCTAAGTTAACTCCAGGTCAAGCTGCATATCACTTTACTTCTGGCTATACTGCAAAAGTGGCTGGTACAGAAGCAGGTATTACTGAACCTGTACCATCATTCTCTGCATGTTTCGGTGAGCCATTTATGCCTTTACACCCAACCGTATATGCTGAGATGCTAAGTAAAAAAATGCAAGATGCAGGTGTTAACGTTTGGTTAATAAACACTGGCTGGAGTGGTGGCCCTTATGGTGTAGGATCTCGTATAAAATTAAAATATACTAGAGCCATGATCACTGCTATTCTTAATGGTGATTTAGACCAAGTAGATTATAACCAGCATCCAATATTTGGATTACATATGCCAAAGTATTGTCCTAATGTTCCAACAGAAATATTAGACCCAATGAATACTTGGTTACAAAAAGGAGGCTACATCAGTAAGGCTATTCAGTTAGCACACTCATTCCACTTAAATTTTGAAAAATTTGCGAGTGAAGCTTCAGAACAAATCATTGAAGGAGGCCCATTAATTGACGAACACCACCACTTAGGTGACCATGTTTAATAATTCCATGACTGAAAAGAGCTCTGAAAAGGGCTCTTTTTTTTAATATAGAATAGAATGAAAAGGTTTATCTTCCTACTTGCGTTAATCTTATATCAAGTTTCATTGTTTGCTCAAAATCCATCTGAAGACTTTTTGGGCTCATGGTATACTTACGGAATTAATCATCGCATAAATGAGCATTTTAGCTTAACCCCTTATGCAGAGCTTCGGTTTTATGAACTCGCTACAAACTATAACTTAGCTTTTATTTCACTGCGTGGAAACTATCATTTAAGTTCAAATTCTACATTAGGACTTGGATATGCTTTTTTAGATATTGATACCGCTTTTGAATTTGACAATGCGCCTAATATCAAAGAAAATAGAATTTACGAACAGTATATTTTTAAACACCGGTTTGGAAAACTCAAAATGCAACATCGCGGACGTTTAGAACAGCGTTTTTTTAATTTTACAGATAGAAACGAACTACAACAACGCTTTAGATATCGCATCAGTTTTAGATATGATATTAATAAAGCTTTGTACTTAATGATTACAGAAGAGCCTTTTGTAAACTTTCAAGATCAGGTATTTCACGAAAATCGATTTTATACAGGAATTGGTTTTAATGTATTAAAACATTCTCAAATTCAAATTGGTTATTTAAAACAAAATATAAGAAAAAATAACCTCAATAGAATTCAGGTTGGCATAAGTATTCAAACAGATTCTAGAAAACCTAAGACAGCTCTAACGCAACTATAGCCTGATTGATATCTCGTTTTAAATCTTTAGTTTCTTCAATACCAACAGAAAACCGAATTAATTGGTCATTAATACCAACATTGTCACGTTCTTGTTGGCTTAACAAAGCATGAGAAGTTAAATATGGGGAAAGCATGGTACTTTCTATTCCGGCTAAACTCATAGACGATTTAATGAGTTTTAATTTCTTCTGAAACTTAAGTGCATCTATATCACCCAACAATTCAAAAGACATCATTGCTCCAAATCCACTCATTTGCGATTTCGCTAACTTATACTCCGGGTGCGATTTTAAACCAGGATAATTTACTTTCGAAATCTTAGGATGCTTTTCTAACCACTTTGCAAGTTTTATCGCATTTTTGGTTTGTGCTTTAACGCGCAACCCTAGAGTTTTCATGCTACGCTCTAACATCCAAACCGTTATATCACTTAGACTACCACCAAGGTTTTTACCAACATTCCAGATGCGCTCTATATGCTCGCTTGAACTTGCTACTGCGCCAGCACAAATATCGCTATGACCACCAAAATATTTGGTAGCAGAATGCATAACCATATCCATACCTAAATCTATAGGTTTTTGATTTACAGGTGATGCAAACGTATTGTCAATAGAGGTTAAAACACCTTTAGACTTACCCAATTTTGCAATTGCTTTAATATCCGTAATGGTCATTAATGGATTTGATGGTGTTTCAATATGAATCAACTTTGTGTTGGGCTTAATAGCGGCCTCAAAGTCTTCAACAGTATAACCATTAGTAAATGTATATTCAATACCGTATTTAGGAAACTCTTCCTTTATAAAATTTACTGTTCCACCATATAGCGTATTTTGAACAACCAAATGATCTCCTTGTTTTAAAAAGGCAAAAAACATAGTACTAATAGCTGCCATACCAGAACCAAAAATCATAGCTGCTTCTGTATGTTCTAAAGCTGCAATCTTCTTTGATAAAAATTCTTGATTTGGTGTATTAAAATAACGTGGATATCGTTTTACATCAACATCTAAAAACTCATACGACGAACTCAGATACATAGGTGACACAGCGCCTTTAAATTGTTCATCTTTAACTTCACCTACATGTGTGCAAATAGTATTTAGCCCAAATTTTTTCTTAGACATAGCATTTTCTTTGAATTTTTATAAATTTAGTGAAAAGCTTCTAATACATCATTAGACTTTAACGGATTTCCAATAGCCTTTTTTAAACCAAATAATACCTATTACTGCTATTAGTAGTTCAGCAAAAGTTATAGCCATAAAAACACCTATTGGACCAAAATCGAATGTTAAAGCCGTGATATAAGCAAAGGGTAATTGAAATAACCAGAAGCATATAAAGTTAATCCATGTTGGTGTTTTGGTATCACCTGCACCATTAAACGAATTAATAACAACCATACCATAACCATAAAAGATATAACCAGCTGCAATAATTCTTAGGCATAAAGCTCCGTTTTTAACTACTTCAGCCTCTTGTGTAAACCATGAGATGATTTGTGGTGCAAATACTAAATAAATAAGAGAGACCAATCCCATAAAAATAGCGCTGTATTTTCCTGTTTTCCATACAGAATCTTCAGCGCGTTGCGGTTTTTTAGCACCTAAATTCTGACCAACTAAAGTAGCTGCAGCATTACTCATTCCCCAAGCTGGCATTATGGTAAACATCATTACACGAATAGCAATAGTATATCCAGCAAGGACTTCACTACCAAATTCACTCATAATTCGCATTAAAATCACCCAAGAAGAAGTTCCTATTAAAAATTGGCCAATACCACCAATTGAAACCTTAATAAGGTTAATCATTACTGCAACTCTTAAAACCAAGTCTTTAAATTCAATTTTAATTTTACTCCAACCGTAAAACAAAATAAATATTTGAAATATTACTGCAGTACCTCTTCCTATCGTTGTAGCAATTGCTGCTCCTTCAACACCATAAGCCGGAATAAGTCCAAATCCAAAAATGAACATTGGATCTAAAATGATGTTGAGTCCATTTGATAATACTAAAGCCCACATTGCAATAGAAGCATCACCAGCTCCTCTAAAAATAGCATTAATTAAGAAAAGTAGCATTATGGTTACGTTACCTCCTAATAGCACTTGGGTATAGCCATAACCTTCTGCAATCAGCTCAGGTTCACCTCCCATTAGTTGCAATATTTCTTTAGGATATAAAATGCCTAAAACACTTATTAGAGCTGCTACAAAAACACCAAGAAAAATAACTTGAACTGCTGCCTTAGACGCTCCTTCCCTATCTTTTTCACCTATACGTCTAGCAACAATAGCTGTCGCAGCAATACTTAAGCCTATGGCTACGGCATATACTAGCGTAATAACTGATTCAGTAAGTCCTATAGTTGCGACGGCATTGACACTGACTTTAGAAACGTAGAAAATATCTACAATAGCGAAGATAGATTCCATAAGCATTTCCAAAATCATTGGAACTGCTAGCATAAATACAGCTCTACGAATACTACCACTTGTAAACTCTTGTTCTTTACCAGAAATAGCGATTTTAAAATAAATAAAAAATTGTTTTATCGAAATTTTATTAGATTGCATGGCTTGAGTATTTAATATAATAGACAAGTCAAACAAAAAAATATTTGACTATTGACATCGCAAGAATACGCGATAATTTTTCCGAATATTATTACTTATGCAATCATAATGACACAAATATGTGTATTAAGATTTAAAAATCTAGAATTAAAAAAAAAAACCTGGCTACTTCTTATAATAGATATTATATTTTCTGTAAGCTAAGAATCCTAGCACAGCAATAATACCGATAGTAGTAGCGATAAACTGAAAACTTAATATCTGATCTCCACTAGCATAAGCATGTAGGCCAGATAAATAGAAGTTAACACCAAAATAGGTCATTAAAATACTTGCAAAAGCTATTATTGACATTAAATTATAGAACCAACGACTTCGCAAACCTGGCACTAAACGCATGTGTATTACAAAGGCATATACCATAATGCTTATTAAAGCCCAAGTTTCTTTAGGATCCCAGCCCCAATATCTGCCCCAACTTTCGTTAGCCCACATGCCTCCAAGAAAGTTTCCAATAGCTAACATCACTAAACCAACGGTTAAAGCCATTTCATTAATAATGGTTAGCTCTTTAATGTTAATGAGCATGCGTTCTTTATTTTCTTCATTAGTAAGAATCATTAATAACAAAGTTACAACGCCTAAAATCATGCCTATTGCAAAAGGGCCATAACTTGCCACAATTACAGATACATGTATCATTAACCAATACCCTTGAAGAACAGGTTGAAGATTTGCAATTGCAGGATCCATCCAATTCAAATGAGCTACCATCAATATCATAGAACACACAAATGCAGAAGCAGCAACTGTGAGATTACTTTTGCTACCTAATAAAAGTCCAAACAGCATTACTGACCATGCTACATATATCATAGATTCATAGGCATCACTCCATGGTGCATGACCAGATAAATACCAGCGCATCACAAGTCCTGCCATGTGTAAAAAGAATAAGAAAACTATTACTCCGATTAAAACTTTGATGGCAATCTTAATCCATTGACTTTTATACTTAAATATCTGAACAATAATAAATATAAACAACAATGTACTGGCATACATATACCAGCTAAAGAGACGTTTAAAAATGTCATATTTATTATAGATGATTTCTGTTTTAATTTTCTCATCTGATAGCATCACCTCTCCTCCTAATTTTTGCTGTGTTTTTTTAAAATCGTTTAAAAGCTTATCGGCATTAGAGTAATCACCAGATAGTTTGGCATTATTTAGAGTCATTAAATAAAATCTAAAGCCATTATTTATAAAGTTACCATAAAGAGTATCCTTTATTTTTTGGCTATAGCCTTCATTTCTATATTCTAAAGACGATATCCATTTATTATTTTCATCTTCAGGCAAAGGGAAAATCTTTAATGAACGGCCTTCAATTGCATCAGACAATAAACTTAAACGACCATAAGTATCTTTTACTTCTTTTTGAAAACCATTTGGTACTTGAGCTTTAAAAGATTCCTCAATATATGGCCCTAATTTATTTCTGCCTTCTGGAGTAAAAAAATCAAGCAAACTAACATATTTCTTGCTTTTATCTACACCAATTATAGTTCTTATAGAATCTGCTTTTCTAGGTGTTAGGTATATGACTGGCATGTTATACCAGAGTATCGAGCTTTCTTGAATAGATAGAAATACCTGTGTCGCATCCATGTCTTCATAAACATCGCTCTTACTAATTTTCCTAAGCATTTCAGACGCATAAGTATGAATTGGCATCATACGACCACTATAATCTTGAATCACCATCTCAGCAAACTTATCAGTATGTGCTTTTGGTGTTATATTGGCTTTTAGGAGAGAATCTAACTGTGCTTTTAGTGGTCTCTCTACACCGATATTATGACCATCAGCAGTAGAATGCTCCTGTGAAAAACCAGACAAACAAAATAATAAAGCAATAACACCCATCATCTTAGCCTTCTTATCTTTTAATTTATTAAGACGACTTCTGATATCATCGAAACGTGTGTTTTTAGCAAATAGAATAGCCAATAAACCGAAATACAATAGCATGTATCCAGCATAGGTAATGTAAGTTCCCCAACGATCGTGGTTTACAGAAAGGATAGTTCCTTTTTCATCAGGATGAAAACTCGCCTGAAAGAAACGATAACCCTTATGGTCTAGAACATGATTCATATATATATGGTAATCAAATTCACTCTGGTCTTTATCTAAAACTGTTACTTTACTTTCATAAGATGAATAAGCTTTTTCTGTACCAGGATACTTTTCGGCAATAAAATCGTTCAGTTTTATTTGAAAAGGAAGCTGTTCTAAACGAGAACCATAGCGTAATGCTATTTCTAAACCTCCAACTTTTATTTCTTCAAAATTATTATAAGTTCCTATTCCTCCTAAAAGATTAGCGCTTATAGTTTCTCCATTAGCAGTAACATCTAAAACAATACCGTCCTCATCACTCTTTAAAATGACAGGTTTTTTAACAATATCAAAAATACCCTTTACAACAGGCTTAGGGAAAACCAATTGCATATTCCCGATAATGTATCTAGATCGAAGTACTAAAGGTTGCAAACTATCTTTAACCAACTTACCAGTAGTACCAGTTGCCATGGTCATATACTCACCATCGTAAGGTGATTTAATAAATAAGCCTTGATCTGTATTTGTAATGTTTATAGCTCCGTCTTGTTCTTTATTTAAAGAAATCAAGACATTATGCATATTAGAAACCTTACCACTTTCTAAAAAGTGATTATGTGGCGCTCCATCGCCTGCTTCAACAATTTTTAAATAACTATCACCAGATTCATCTGGTATAATATCCTTTTCTGCTCCCTTAACAAATTTTTGAAGATTAAAATTTACAGGAATATTATCATAGTTAATGGTTTCATCAAAGTCATTATCTAATCGGTGCGAAAAATCTACTTCACGCTGAAAATTATAACGTTGTAAAACTCCATCAACTTCATAATTACCAACAACGTATGCTGTAACATAAGTTTTAAGCGATCTAAATTGACTTTCAGTCTGACCTTCTTCTATAGACATCTTGCCTTCATGCCCAATATAGCGTGTAATAAATGCACCTAAAAGAATAAAGATAAATGATAAATGAAGGATTAAAGTCGCCCACTTTTTCTTTTTATGTAATCCATATCTAAAGATATTACCAACAAAATTGATGACAAAGAAAACCATGATTGCTTCAAACCACCAAGCATTATAAATTAATTGTCTTGTATATGGCGTAGGAGACGTATCCATGTTTCGATCTAGAATAGTTCCTGTTGCCATGGCAACAGCAAAAACAATAAATAAAACAGCGGTAAGTCTTGTGGAAAATAGGAAATTAGCGATTTTTTTTTGCATAGCTTTAGGCTTATTTTAAGCTCGCACAAAGATAAGACTTTTTGTCCATTTTTATATGACTTTTTAACCTGCAAAAGATGTTAAAATTTAAAACACAAATTATAGGAAGAAGGTTATAAATGATTATGAATTTCTTGCTTCAAAAATCTTTAAGTACATATAGGTACCCATTTTACGTGCTCTACGTTTAGCGTTTTCTGCATAATCGCCTTCAAATAATTCATCAATAGTTTGAAACCACAAGTTTAACCAAAGTCCAAAATGTAATTCGGTTATACTATGATTATGTTCTGCATCTACTTTAGCATGAGCTTCTAAAGGATTGCCATAATACTTTGTTTTTAAAAATAAACTCGATTCCCAAAACGTTGTAAGATGCTCTAAATGCGCATCCCAATCTTTAATAGTATCGTTAAAAAAAGGACCTAAGACATCGTCTTTTCTAACTTTTTTATAGAATTTAGACACCAAACTAAATACATCTTCTCTATTCTTAATGTCTTTTTTACTCATATACATCAAAGTTATTCTTTTAATTCTATTCTTGTTATACTAGAATAAGAAATCTTAGTATTTTTACACTATGATATCAGTTGTATTACTTGGCGCTGGTAATGTTGCCACACATTTATATAAAGCATTTTCAAAAGCCGAAACTGTTTCAGTTGTACAATGGTATAATCGTACACGTTCGTCAATTTTATCTTATGCAAACGAGGTTGAGATTACAGATAATTTAGAAGAATTAATAGAAGCTGACATATATATTATGGCTGTTAGCGATGATAGTATTGCTAAGTTATCACAAAATTTACCTTTTACAAATCGATTGATTGCACATACATCTGGCAGTGTGGCTATGCACGATTTAGATAAAAAAAATCAAATTTCTGTATTTTATCCTTTACAAACGTTTTCTAAAGATGCTGATATAGACTTCTATGAAGTTCCTATTTGTATTGAAGTTTACCAAAAAGAAAATCGACAACTTTTAAAAGATTTAGCAAAGGCAATTGGATGTAAATCTCATAAAATATCTACCGAACAAAGACAAAGCATACATTTGGCAGCTGTTTTTCTTAATAATTTCACTAATCAATTATATAGAATTGGACATGAAATTTGCGAATCTAATAATTTAGAATTCGATATTATGAAACCTTTAATTTTAGAAACAGCAAAAAAGATTCAGAACGTGTCACCATACGTAGCTCAAACTGGACCTGCAAAACGCAACGATAAAAAAACTATAAAACGGCATTTAAAGCAAATTGAAAACGAAGAGCATAAAGCTATTTATGAACTGCTTACGGCTTCAATAAAGAAGACACATAAATATAATTTACCTCTGACAAGTAGCAAAAAAAAAAACGAAATAGATAATGAACGACGATAAAAGTTACAAAGAATATTTATCCAATATCAGCACCTTTGTTTTTGATGTTGATGGTGTTCTCACAGATGGTACAATTACAGTGACTACTGACGGAGAAATGTTACGCACTATGAATATTAAAGATGGTTTTGCTTTAAAAACAGCTGTAGATGCTGGTTTTAATGTTTGCATTATTTCTGGTGGCTCTAACGAAGGTGTTCGGAAACGTTTAGCTGGTTTAGGTATAAAAGACATCTATTTAGGTGCTCATAATAAGATAGAACAACTGAATGATTACATGAACAAGCACAACATTAAAAAGCCACAAGTGTTATATATGGGAGATGATATCCCAGATTATCCTGTTATGAAATTAGTTGGCTTGCCATGTTGTCCGCAAGACGCTGTTACAGAAATTAAAAGTGTTTCAAAATATATTTCGCATAAAAGTGGTGGAAAAGGAGCTGTAAGAGATGTTATAGAACAAGTACTTAAAGTACAAAACAAATGGAATGGCAATTTTAATGCGAAATACGATTAGTCAATTTTATGAGCAGAAGAAGCAGACGGCATAGCACAGGATTTGGATATATTGGGTTTGGCAATAGTCAATCAACATTTAACCAAAAAACGAGCACTCCGTTTTCTGTGTATAAGGACAAACTAGACCTTGAAGCACACCTGCATTACAAAATGCACTTTTTGCATAAAGACCTAAGTAAGGCAGACAAGGAAAAAATAAAAGATAAAATAAGAAAAGAAGAGCGTAAGCTTTTTATAAGAACAGCAATTATTAGTTTAATCGTTTTTATTGGTGTTGCCTACACGGTTTACTACCTAATTAAACAAATACTTTCGCACTAAACCCAAACATGATTCACATTTTAAAATTAATACGTTGGAAAAACCTGATTATGATTGCGCTTGTGCAATACTTAATAAAATATGCCTTACTTCTACCCTTTTTTGAATCTCATGGAATCGTTACCACGCTAAAACCTTTAGGCTTTACAATACTTATCTTAGCTACAATATTTATTGCAGCAGGTGGTTATGTTATCAACGATATTTATGATATCGAAACCGATGAGCTAAATAAACCAAGTAAGGTGATTGTTGGCAAATTTGTTAGCGAAAAAAATGCCTTATACTTATTTATTATTCTGAATGTGATTGGTGTTGGCTTAGGATATTATTTATCTAATGGTATAGGTAAACCCGGCTTTTTCGTCATATTTATTATTGCTTCTGCACTACTTTATATTTATTCCTCTTATTTCAAGCAAATGTTTTTAGTTGGCAATATTGTAGTATCATTGGTGGTATCTCTAAGTATTTTGTTAGTTGGTGTTTTTGAATTATTACCTGCTATAACAGACACCAATAGAGAAATTCAAATCACTTTTTTTAAAATTATTTTAGACTATGCCATATTCGGTTTTTTGATAAGCCTAGTTAGAGAATTAGTAAAAGATATTGAAGATCTAGATGGAGATTATAAAGCTGGTATGCAAACACTACCTATTGTATTGGGTAGAGAGCGCGCAAACAAAATTGTATTTATACTGTCTTTAGCACCCTTATTCGCCGTTATCTATTATGTTATTACCTATCTATTTAAACAAACCGAAGTTGTTGGTTATTTTTTAGTTCTTGTTATTGCACCTTTAATTTATATCAGTATAAAATTATTTAGTGCTGAACAAAAAAAACATTATAAGCACATAAGTCTAATCCTTAAGTTAGTTATGCTAACAGGTATGCTCTCAATGCTGCTTTACAAATTCATTTTACTAAAGTAATATGCTAAAAGACAAATTCAAAAGTTTCAATATAATTCTAGCTTCTGCATCACCACGTCGCCATGCGTTTTTTAAAACTATGGATTTAGATTTCGAAATTCGACTTAAACCTGTGGATGAAATCTATTCAAAAGATTTAAAAGGTCACGAAATCACAAACTATTTGGCTAAACTGAAAGCTGAACCATTTATTGAAAATCTTAAAAACAATGATATCCTTATTACAAGCGATACCATTGTTTGGTTAGATGGTAAAGCTGTTGAAAAACCAAAAAATGAAGATGATGCTTTTAGAATGATAAAATCATTAAGTGATACAACTCATAAAGTGGTTACTTCTATTTGTTTTACTTTAAAATCAAAACAAAAAATAGTCAATACCATAACAAAAGTAACTTTTAAAGCACTTACAGATGACGAAATCTGGTATTACGTTAATACATACAAACCTCTTGATAAAGCCGGAGCTTACGGCATACAAGAATGGATTGGAGCCATAGGTATTACAAGTATTGAAGGCTCATATAATAACGTTGTTGGCTTACCTACCCATTTGCTTTACGAAACGTTAAATACCATTGCAGAAAACACATAGGGTTGTAACTTTGTTTAATTATATTTAAACATAATATTTTTTTAATTCTGAACTGTCACACTTAGCACAGTAGAAGTGTTGTTTCAGTATCTTAAATACTAAAGCTATGATAACGATTATAAAACCAAAATCTATTTTTTGGATTGGCATAGGATTCACCTCATTACTGATTTCCTGCAAAGAGAGCAAAGCTGAAACCTCAGAAACTCTTGCTATTTCAGAACCTGAAACCGAAGTATTAGCACCAAAAACAATTCTATCAAAAGAATTTAAAGACTATTGGTATAATGGAGAAGCCGAAATTACCGCTTATAAATTAGAACAAGCGCGTTATGGCGAAATGAGAGATGGTAAAGCTGTATTGATATTTGTTACCGAAGATTTCTTACCAGAAGTACAAGTTAAAGCAGATAATTATAGTAAGACCAATACACCTGTTTTAAAGCTCAACGCGACTAAAAACTTCAATACAGGTATTTACCCGTATTCTATAATGCAGAGCACATTTTATCCTGTAGTAAATAATCAGCATGCCTTAAAGGTTTCGGCATCTGTACAAGAATGGTGCGGCCATGTTTATACACAACTCAATAATCGCGAAAAATTTGAAGTTAAGTTACATTCTTACTTTCAAAATGAGGCAGATCAATCTTTCAAAATAGAAAAAACATGGACAGAAAACGAACTGTGGACAAAGCTACGTGTAAATCCAAACTTACTTCCTGTTGGAGAATTAGAAATAATACCTTCTCTAGAATACACAAGGCTTAGACATAAAGACCTAAAAGCTTACACAGCTTATGCTAGTTTAAAAAATGGCACATACACAGTGTCCTATGCAGAATTAAACAGAACTTTAAAAATTAATTTTAACACAAATTTTCCTTATGATATTTTAGGTTGGGAAGAAACTTCATTAAGTGGCTCTGGTGATTCTGCTAAGAAGCTCATTACTAAAGCTACAAAACTAGAGTCTATTAAATCTGCATATTGGAGTAAAAATAATAATGCTGACGAGGGACTTAGAGAAACTTTAAAATTACAATAATCTAAACTATATTTGTAAGGCAATAATCAACTTTACATGAGTGAATTTTATTCTAATTTTAAAGATGAAATCATCTACACGGCTATATTACTAGTTATATTAACAATAATTAGAGCTATTATTGTTTTAACAGTAAAAAAAATCGGAAAAAAAAGCGGAACTACAGAGGCTAGAGCTGGCCTCATTGGCAGATATGTAACAGTTACACTTGTACTTATTGCTATTTTGGTTGAAGCCTTTATTTTAGGTGCAGAAACGAGCCAAATTACAGTTGTTTTTTCTTCCGTTTTTGCCGTAATTGGTATTGGACTCTTTGCTATTTGGTCTATACTTAGTAACATAACTTCTGGTGTTATAATGTTCTTCTCTTTTCCATATAAAGTAGGAGATAAAATAAAGATTCATGATAAAGATTATCCTTTAGAAGCCATTATCGAAGACATTAGAGCTTTTCAATTAATCCTAAAAGACGACAATGGGGATTTGGTCACATATCCAAATAATCTTATTCTTCAAAAAGCAGTAACTTTATTGCAAAAGGATGCTTTGGATGATAGTAGTATTCTCTAAGTTATGAAGAAAACAGCAAAAAAGCGTACACAGAATTACAAAAAACATGTTGGACAGGTTCCTGGCACACTAGTTTATACAGGTAAAAAATCAGGAAACAAGCTTCAAATTCAATCTTTTGATTATAATAAAGATACTATTAAAGAAAACATACTTCAACATATTGAAAATGCTGTTTCTTATAAAGATACAGATACTGTAACTTGGATTAACATCAATGGCTTACATTATGTAGAAGAGATTGAACGTGTTGGGGAACAATTCGGTTTACATCCTTTAGTATTAGAAGATATTGTTAACACCTCACAACGACCAAAAATAGATGAGTACGAATGTTATTTATTCGTAGTTTTAAAAATGCTCTATTACGACAAAGATGAAAACATTGCCATAGAACAAGTCAGTCTTGTTTTAGGCAAAAATTATGTTTTAACATTTCAAGAATCGGAAGGTGATGTTTTTGATATCGTTAGAGATCGCATTAGACTGGGCAAAGGAAGAATTAGAACTCTAAAATCCGATTACCTACTTTATACTTTAATAGATGCTGTAGTCGATCATTATTTTAGTATAGTGGAAATCTTAGGTAATAAAATTGAGGATTTAGAAACCGATTTATTCGCAGGCCAAGCGAAAGAAAATATTAATGTAGAAGTGCAACAATTAAAGCGAGAAATACTAAAGGTACGTCGATCCATATTCCCACTCCGAGAAGTAATTAATCGCATCGAAAAAATAGAACACCCATTAATCTACAAGCGAACAATCACTTATTTTAGAGATGTTTACGACCATTTATCTCAAGTGTCAGAAAACATAGATATTTACCGAGAAATGATTTGGAGTTTAATGGATATGTACATGACTACAATTAGTAATAAAATGAATGAAGTGATGAAGGTCTTAACCATCATTGCAACTATTTTTATTCCACTAACTTTTATCGCAGGTATCTACGGGATGAATTTTGATAACATACCAGAGTTACATTTCAAATATAGTTATTATGTGCTTTGGGGAATTATGATTCTTATTTTTGTTGCAATGCTCTTCTATTTTAAGCGTAAGAAATGGCTTTAATAAATATTTAGCGAACATTTAATCCAACGTTAAACAAAACCTAAAAAACGGTCATAAGTAAGATACTTTCTTATATTTGGAGAGCAACTAACTAATAACCTCAATGTACCAGATTAGACTCTGTCTTTTGCTTTTTATAGGCGTCATATTTTCATTAACAGCACAACAACCCAATAAACTTAATTCTTCCAAAATCTACGAAGCCGTTCAAAAACTTAATGTTTTAGGATCAGTGCTCTATATTGCTGCACATCCAGACGATGAAAACACAAGGCTTATTTCTTATATGTCTAATGAAATTAAAGTACGTACAGCATATTTATCGCTGACGCGTGGTGATGGAGGACAAAACTTAATTGGATCCGAAATTAGAGAACTTTTAGGCGTGATTAGAACACAAGAACTATTAGCTGCAAGACGTGTTGATGGTGGCGAACAACGCTTTACAAGAGCCAATGATTTTGGCTATTCTAAACATCCAGACGAAACCTTAGAAATTTGGAATAAAGATGAAGTGCTTTCTGATGTGGTTTGGGCTATAAGAACATTTAAGCCAGATATAATTATCAATCGTTTCGATCACAGAAGAGCTGGTCGTACACATGGTCATCATACCAGTTCTGCGATGTTGAGCCTAGAAGCTTTTAATTTAGCTAGTGATGCTTCAAAATACAGTTCGCAACTAGAGCTAACCGAAACGTGGCAATCTAAACGCTTATTTTACAATACCTCTTGGTGGCGTTACGGAAGTCGAGAAGCATTTGATAAAATAGACAAAACCAATATGCTCAGTTTTGATATTGGTGTGTATTCAGCAATCAAAGGTCTTTCTAATAACGAAATTGCATCTTTGGCCAGCAGCCAACATTTATCCCAAGGTTTTGGTCGTTTGTCTCAACGCGGTAGGCAACAAGAATATATAGAATTTTTAAAAGGTGAACCTTTAGACGAAAGTAACAACATTTTCGCAGGTATTGATACCTCTTGGAATCGTATTGAAGGTGGACAAGCAGTTGGTAATATTCTCAACAAAATTGAAACTGAATTCAATTTTATAAACCCAGCATCTCACCTCCCGCAACTTTTAGAAGCATATAAATTACTTCAAATTGTAAAAAATGAGCATTGGAGAACTATTAAAACCAAAGAACTAAAAGCTATAATAGAAGCCAGTGCTGGTTTATATTTAGAGGTTTCTGCAAATACACCGCATGCTTCACCTAACTCTGCTGTAAAACTTCAAATGGAAGTTTTAAATAGAAGTAATACTCAAATCAGCTTAGTATCATATAACCTATCTACACTTCAAAATGGTATTGAAAAAAATATGGAATTACCAGAAAATCAACTTTTAAATTTTGAAGAAGGCATTACCATCCCAAATAATATGGCCTACACAGCGCCATATTGGCTGAATACTAAAAGTACACTTGGCATGTACCATGTAGAATATCAAGATTTAATTGGCTTACCAGAAACACCAAGAGTAGTATTTGTTGATTTTAACCTCAATATTGAAAGTACACCTATTACAATTACTAAACCAGTTGTTTATCGTTATTCTAAACTCGATAAAGGCGAATTATACAGACCGTTCGAAATTATTCCTGAAGTTTCTGCGACCATAAGTGATAAAGTATTCATTTTTGAAAACGACCAACAAAAAGAAATCGAAGTCATTGTAAAAGCTGGTAGAGATAATATTGATGGTTATGTACAAATGGCATACCCAAACGATTGGAGTGTGTATCCGCAAAAGCAAAAGGTAGATATTGCCAATAAAGGGGATATACAAAAAGTAGTATTTACAGTAATCCCTCCAAAGAATAAAAGTGAAGGTTTAATTACTCCTATGGTAAATGTAGATGGCGAATTCTTTACTGATGAGTTAATTGAAATTGATTACGCACACATTCCGTTTCAAACGGTTTTAATACCAAGTGAAAGCAAAGTTGTGCGTTTAGACATAAAAAAACGTGGTAATAATGTAGGCTATATTAAAGGAGCTGGTGATGTGGTTCCTGAAAGTTTACGTCAAATTGGCTATAATGTAACCATCATTAAACCAGATAAAATATCCACTGAAAATATAGTAAATTTTGATGCTATTGTTATAGGCGCAAGAGCTTATAAAACAGTACCAGAATTAGAGTTTAAGCAAATAATTCTTCTAGAATATGTAAATAACGGTGGTAATCTTATTGTACAGTATAACAAGACTGTAAGACGAGGTGGTGCAGATCCACAAGCTCCTTATAAACTAAAAATATCTTATGATAGAGTGACCGAAGAAAAAGCTTCAGTGCGAATTTTAGATCCAAACCATCCGCTTCTAAATTTCCCTAACAAAATTACATCTCAAGATTTTGATGGCTGGGTTCAGGAACGCGGCTTGTATTTCCCTAGCGAATGGTCCGAAGAATATACACCACTATTCTCAATGAATGATAAAGGAGAAAACCCAAAAGAGGGAAGCTTACTAATTGCTAAATACGGAAAAGGGAATTACATCTATACTGGCTTGAGTTTCTTTAGAGAATTTCCGGCAGGTGTTTCTGGAGCTTACCGCTTATTTGCCAATCTTCTTTCTGCAGGCAAAGAAGATAAAACACAACTTAAAAACTAACTACAGATTAATATGCACAACCAAGACCAACCACAACTAAAACAGAAATGGAACAAAATGTACACTATTGTTCTAATTGCTAACGCCTTATACATTGTACTCTTTTACTTTATAACAGCATCATTCGCATAAAACTATGCAGCAAACTTTAGACTGGGTTGACTGGGCCGTTTTAATTGCCACCTTAACCACAATAGTAGGTTACGGCACCTGGAAAACAAGAGGTAGTAAGAATGTTCAGGATTATGTTAGAGGTGGTAATACATCTAAATGGTGGACTATAGGTCTGTCTGTAATGGCTACTCAAGCGAGTGCTATTACGTTCTTATCAACAACAGGTCAAGCATTTTCTGATGGCATGGGCTTTGTTCAATTTTATTTTGGACTCCCAATTGCTATGGTCATAATTTGCCTAGTCTTTATACCACTATACCATCGTCTTAAAGTTTATACAGCATACGAATTCTTAGAAAATCGGTTCGATTTAAAAACACGAAGTCTTACAGCTATTCTATTTTTAATTCAACGTGGATTAGCTGCCGGGATTACCATTTTCGCACCTGCTATTATACTTTCTGTTGTATTAGGATGGAATATTGTGACACTAAACATTGTCATTGGTGTTTTAGTTATAATTTACACGGTTTCTGGTGGAACAAAAGCAGTAACCGTAACTCAAAAACAGCAGATGTTTGTGATTTTTGCTGGGATGCTTGCAGCTCTATTTATTATCATAGATTTAATTCCCGAAGAAGTCTCATTTACAGATGCAATAGATATTGCAGGTGCAACTGGCAAAATGGAAGTCTTAGATTTTTCTTTCGATCTAGAAAATAGATATACAGTTTGGACAGGACTCATAGGCGGTACATTTTTAATGTTGTCTTATTTTGGAACAGACCAAAGCCAGGTGCAACGTTACCTTTCTGGTAAATCCATGAAAGAAATGCAAATGGGATTACTGTTTAATGGTTTGCTAAAAGTACCAATGCAATTCTTCATTTTATTGGTAGGTGTTATGGTATTTGTATTTTATCAATTTAATCCAGCTCCATTAAACTTTATTGATGCATCTACACAAACTGTTTTAGCTTCAGAATATGGTGATGACTACAGAACGCTTCAAGAAAAGCAAAAGGCTTTATTTTCAGATAAACAAACCTTAAGTCTAGCGTATTCTAAAAATGAAAATCCAGCTACTAAGCAACAACTTTTTGCATTAGATAGTATTGAAAAATCGTATCGATTAGAATCTAAATTTTTAATCAAAAAAGCGGTAGATCCTGAATATACTTCAGATTACAATACACTTCAAAAAGAAGTGGAAGCGCTAAAATCTAATTCTGAAAGCGAAGCTTATCTCGAAAAATCAGCAGAGTTAACCGCTCTGTATAAAGACTCTGCAAAAGATACTCAAACCAATGACAGAGATTACATGTTCATTCGGTTTATATTAAACAATTTACCTAAAGGGCTTATTGGCTTATTATTAGCCGTTATTTTATCTGCAGCAATGTCATCTACAGCTTCTGAGATTAATGCTTTGGCAACCATTACTTCTATTGATTTGTACGGACGAAACCTAAAAGAAGACAAAGGTGAAGCACATACTGTAAAAATGACCAAATGGTTTACGCTAGGTTGGGGAATTGTAGCCATTATAATTGCTTGTTTTGCTAATCTTGCTGAAAACTTAATTCAGTTAGTAAACATTATTGGCTCTATCTTTTATGGAAATGTATTAGGTATTTTCTTACTAGCCTTCTTTTTTAAACACATTAAAGGTAATGCAGTATTTATAGCAGCCTTAATTACACAATTTGTCGTTTTGATTGGTTGGTGGTACGATTGGATGCCATATTTATGGCTAAATCTATTTGGCTGTGTGGTTGTCATTTTTGTTGCACACCTTCTACAACTCTTATTACCTAAAAAGTTGACGTAATTAGCTCTAAAATCATTAATTAAAGAGTTAGTGGAGCTGGTAAAACTAAGAGTCTAGTCACGAATTTTGAACTTATGCCACGTTAGAAACTATAAGAAAACTCATTGGTCTAAACAATTCTTTAGAATATAGGCTTTGAAATCAAAAATTGGAATGTCATTTCGAGCATGGCATACAATCTCATTAATAGATTACCACATTATGCGAAAAAGCATGATTCCCGAGATATAAAATTTAGAGTATTTTCAATTTCATCAGATCTCCACGACGCCGATAATAATCGGAATGCAGGCAATGATGTATATAAAAAGCGCAACTCATTGAGTTGCGCTTCTTATATTTAATTAGCAAAAAGCTAATAGCACTAATAGCTAAAACCTACATTGCGCCCCATTCTTTTAGAGAGTCTGTATTCATTTTAATATAAGCGTTATTCTTAGCTTTTTCAGCTCCTTCTAAAGATTTTTTCGCAGCTGCAATTGCCCCTTTTTTATCACCATTAGCAGCGTGGATTAATGATTGTTGTCTTAAATACCAAAAACGAGGTTGATCTTTTGTCAATTCAACAGCTTTATCAATCCAGTCCATTGCTTTATCTAAATTCTTATCCGTAGATAAAGTATAAACAGCGGCTGAATAATAATCATTTGCGGAAGGACCAGCCATAATTTTATCTATACTAGCAGAAACTTTTTTATCTGTTGGGACGGAAAAAGGAATAGCCACATAACTTTTTTCCCAAATCATATCAATTGTTCCACCACTGGCTGTGATATTATTAATATCTATAGTAAAAGTTTCAACGTTAAAAGGAATTTCGTTTACGTTAACTTTCATACTTGCTGCTACTTTAGTATCATCCCAATTTTGAGGCACTCCACTATTATTAGTATCTGTGTAGAACATTACTTCCCAAGTCTTTTCTTCTAACTTTGTGAACATAGCATATTTACCAGCTTTTAAAGTGCTATCACCAATGGTTACATCATCACTAAAATCTATTGTGGTATTAGCATTAGCGCCAGTTCTCCATACAGTTCCATAAGCTTCTAATCCACCAAATATTTTTCTTCCTTTTACACCAGGGCGAGAATATTCAATAGTAACGTCAGTTAATCCAACCTTCTGCTCTACTTTGCTAAAAGGACTAGGTTGTGGTGTTTCTAATTGTGCATTTGCAGAAAACATTAAAGTTAAAGCGCATACAAAGAGTACAAATTTCTTCATTTTGTTAAGTGTTAAGTGTTTTGTTTTTAAACTGCTATAAAATTACGACTTAAGCTAAGCTATATATGTTAATAAATTCTTAAAAAGAATGATTTTATATATTTTGAAAACACTTTATTGCTTATCAATAATTAAAAATTTAAACGATTATTCGCAATATTGTAAACTAATAATACTCAATTATAGGAGTAACTAAAAGTAAAGAAATGGATGCTATTACAGATATTGTAGTTAGAGCAGTTATTCTCTCCAATGCTATTCTTGTTTAAATTAGCTGCAAGTTGGTGAATGACGAGAAGTGTAGTGATGAGGATTGCAAAACAGCTAAATATAATCTCTTGTTTTTGAAAGTAATTGCGGTTTTTTTCGACTAAATTTAAGTTATTAAATGTTAATAATTGTTTAACATTATTAATAATAAATTAAACATTAGTAAATTTGAATTGAAATTACTATAATTGGTAGTTTTTATAGTTTGGTATAGAAATTGACCATTTAGATATAAAGACAAACAATAACAAAGTCTTTGATAAGCACAAATAATTTGCTTAATTAAGAAAATATATAACAACTCTAGTACAAGACGTTAACACGTGCTTTGATTTAAGCTTGGAGTACTTAAAGACAGCACATTAAAAAGATTCTATGAATACAGAAACAATTTCCAAAACAAATGGTCATAAACTCAATGGATTTACTTCAGAAAACATTGGTGACGACCATTTATTTACAAGTTTAGACACACCAATGAAAGCTAATGCTTTTGACATATCTAACAATGAAAAGAAAAAGCGCATCTCTATCTTATTCTCTGAAATAATGGATGTACTTGGTTTAGACTTAACTGACGACTCATTACAAGGCACACCAGATCGAGTGGCTAAGATGTACGTCGAAGAAATATTCTCTGGTTTAGACCCAGAAAATAAACCCGAAATAGCATTGTTTGATAATAAGTACCAATACAATCAAATGCTAGTGGAGAAGAATATTACATTCTATTCTAATTGCGAGCATCACTTTGTGCCAATTATTGGAAAAGCACATATTGCTTACAAATCGTCTGGTAAGGTTATTGGACTTTCAAAATTAAACAGAATTGTGCAATATTACGCTAAGCGTCCTCAAGTGCAAGAACGTTTAACAAATCAGGTTGCAAATGAACTTAAAACTGTTTTAAAAACAGAAGATGTTGCTGTAATTATTGATGCTAAACATTTATGTGTATCTTCGAGAGGTGTACAAGATGATACATCATCTACAGTAACAACATATTATGGAGGCGAATTTAATACCGCTTCAAAAATTTCAGAATTACAAAACTATTTAAACAATTAAGCTATGGATACATTAGAAAAAGCTATAGAATTTGAAAACAGAAAGTTTTCTTTTAAAACAACAAGCGACAGAATTGTAGCTGCAAGAGAAGCTAAAGATTTAATCTTAGCAGTAAACGAATTATATAAAAAAGATAAAGATGCTAAACTTATGGATTTAATGAAGCGTCTTACTGTTATAAAACAAAAAATAGAAAAGCGCTTAAAGGGTAGACCTTTAACAGCATCATAAACAATGAACGATTAATAGTGATTGTCGGAAGCAAAGGTAAAGACATCAATTGTCTTAATCTTTGCTTTCTTATTATTGTAAAGTCGTAAACATAGGCCGCATCATTTACCTGGTCTAGTTTTTGAAATAGATTGTGGTATTGTAAGCTTTAAACTTATAATTAACGAATCTATTAAAAGCTTTTATTGGCACTATTTCTACAACCGATAATGATGTTGTGCAAAAAGCATCACATCCTATTTACGACATTCAAATAAATAATTTACAAAGAGAATCTATTGCTTTGTTTGAATTTAAAGGAAAAAAAACACTCTTCGTTAATGTAGCGTCTAAGTGCTGTTTTACTCCTCATACAAAGATTTACAAAAACTGCAAGACACTTACAAGGATCAGCTTGTTGTTATCGGTGTACCTTGCAACCAATTTGGTAAGCAAGAATCTAGCAACTCATATCAAATTCAAGAATTTTGCTAAGTCAATTATGGTGTTTCATTCTTAATTACAGAGAAAGTAGATGTCAAAGGATCTAATCAACATCCTTTATACGAATGGCTGACTAAAAAAGCATTAAATGATAAGCAAAACTTTAAAGTAAAGTGGAATTTTCAGAAATACTTAGTAGATGAAGATGGCTCGTTTTTACGACTACTTCTACTCTATTACTAAATCTATGAATTCTAGAATTAGATCCTATTTAAAATAAAAATAAAATGTTCGGATTATTTAAAAAAACCTCTGAGTTAGATAAGCTACAAAAGCAGTACGAAAAGTTAATGGCAGAGTGGCATAGACTATCTACCACTAATAGATCTGAAAGTGATAAAAAGTATGCTGAAGCTGAAAAAATTATTGCTCAAATTGAAATTTTAAAGCAAAAGTGATTTGAAAAAAATTTATCTATTTATACTTTTTCTTATTATCAATTTCGGTGGACTAGCACTTGGTAGTTGGTCTATGGGAGATGCCGTAACTGGTGAATGGTACGCCAGTTTGAATAAAGCTCCATGGACTCCACCAGGTTGGGTATTTGGTGCCGCTTGGACAACAATAATGTTATGCTTTTCGATTTATCTAACGTTTTTATTCTCTATTAGAAAGTCAAGATTTGTAGTTATAGTATATAGTATAGCGGTATTGCTAAACATAAGCTGGAACTACATATTTTTTAATCAACAATTAACTCATTTCGGATTAGCTACAATCATTGCCTTAACACTAGTAATATCCTATTTCTTTATCAGTTGTAGTGATGAAAAATTAAGTAAACTAAAATATCTACTTATTCCTTACATTATTTGGCTTTGCATTGCTACATCACTAAACGGCTACGTCGTTTTATATAATTAGATTAAACATAAAAATATATACACTACATAAAACCAAAAATTATCAATTTCTGTTACGCAAGGATGGAAGTCTTTTTCAAGTCTTGCAAACTTAAAAACAAAAGCGCCAGATTAAATAGGATTTAAAATCTTATCTGGAGCAGACAGGCCAATCTTTTCTGTGACATATTCATACACACATAGACAAGTTTAGTTTGCCACTGTAATTATATAAGCATGAGTAAAAAAATAAACATCTTCTGGTTTAGAAGAGATCTAAGGTTAGATGACAATATAGGTTTTTATAATGCTCTAAAAGCCGAATATCCTGTACTTCCAATTTTCATTTTCGATTCCGAAATATTAGAAAAATTACCAAAAGATGATGCTCGTGTTAGTTTTATTTATGAAACGCTTCAAGACATGAGGCAAACACTACAAGATCATCACAAGAGTGGTATTGCCATGTTTTATGGCAAACCAATTTCTATATACAAACAATTAATTAAAAATTACGAAATTGATACGGTTTACACAAATCATGATTATGAACCTTATGCAGCTGAACGTGATAAAGAAATCGAATCATTATTAGAAACGCATAATATTGAGTATAAAACCTATAAAGATCAGGTCATTTTCGAAAAAAATGAAGTTGTAAAAAAAGACGGTAAACCTTATGTTGTCTATACTCCTTACATGCACACTTGGAAAGAAAAGTTTAAAACTATAGATTTTAAAATATCCCATCCAGAAGATTATTTCAATAATTTCATAAAAGACAATGCTTTACCAAATTTGAGCTTATCTTACATTGGCTTTGAAAAATCGGCACAACACATTGTACCTTATAAGGTTACTCCAACTTTAATTCAACACTACGAAGACACTCGAAATTTTCCTGCTAAGGACTCAACATCACATTTAGGACCACATTTACGCTTCGGAACAGTTAGCATTCGTAAAATGGTAAAAAAAGCCATTGCAGAAGAAAATGAAATCTTTTGGCAAGAATTGATATGGCGCGAGTTTTTTATGCAAATCTTATGGCATTTTCCAAACACGTCAAAAGAATCCTTTAAATCTAAATACGACAGAATTGAATGGAGAAATAATGAAGTCGAATTTAAAAAATGGTGTGAAGGTAAGACTGGTTATCCATTCGTAGATGCTGGTATGCGTGAGTTAAATGAAACAGGTTTTATGCATAATCGTGTTCGTATGATAGTTGGTAGTTTTCTTTGCAAACATCTTTTGATTGATTGGCGTTGGGGAGAAACCTATTTTGCAGAAAAACTGCACGACTACGATATGTCAAGTAACGTTGGTAATTGGCAATGGGTTGCTGGCTCTGGAGTAGATGCAGCTCCATATTTCAGAATATTTAACCCAACATCACAGATTTTGAAGTTTGATAAAAATCGCGAGTATATTAAAAAGTGGGTTCCAGATTATCAAGAGCTCACCTACCCTCAACCGATAGTAGATCATAAAATGGCTCGAAAACGTTGCTTAGAAACTTACAAATCCGCACTTAATTAACAGTAATATAAATTATTTTCTATTTTTTTAACTATTTTACACAATAAAACAAAATTTGTAACGTTGTTGTAAATAAGACGTTTTACGTCTTTACTGAATAACCATTTCTGTAAACAATTTTAAAAGCTCTGATTAGTCATCAGAGCTTTTTACATGCCATCACAATAAAACTCTAACATTAATTTAAGATAATACAATAAAGTTTTAACTAACTTAAATGCACTAATTTAAAATTAAAACAATATGAATACTTGGGATGTTGCAAAAAAATGGAAAGACATGTGTGAACAAGGAAAAAACTTGGAATGCATTAACGAACTCTATGCAGAAAATGTAGTTAGTAAAGAAATGCCTGGAATGCCTGGTGAAGTCATTTCTGGAAGACAAAATGTTTGGAATAAAAGCAAGGATTGGTTAGAGAGCGTTGAAGATTTTCATGCAAGCAGTATAAGCGAACCAGTAGTTGCAGGAAACTTTTTTACCGCTAAAATGGATTTTGATTGCACATTTAAAGAAAGAGGAAGACAGAAAATGGAGGAGGTTTGTGTATATGAAGTAAAAGATGGGAAAATTGCTAGTGAACAGTATTTTTATACCATGTAAAAAAGTATTATACCCAAAAACTTTAAAAGCTTCAAGATAAACTTGAAGCTTTTATTTTTGCTAATCTCGTCTAAATTCAGGATTCTAAAAGCGAAACAGTCTAAACTCTATATTTAATTCCCATCTAAACGTTCAATCTTAGCTCCGATAGCTCTTAAACGTTCATCAATATTTTCGTAACCACGATCAATCTGTTCTATATTATGAATTATTGAAGTTCCTTTTGCAGATAATGCCGCAATTAATAAGGATACTCCTGCCCTAATATCTGGAGACGTCATAGTTGTAGCCTTTAATGTCGATTTAAAATCATGACCAATAACGGTTGCTCTGTGTGGATCGCAAAGAATAATTTTCGCTCCCATATCGATCAATTTATCAACGAAGAATAAGCGACTTTCAAACATTTTTTGATGTACAATTGCACTTCCTCTTGCTTGGGTTAAAACTG
Organism: uncultured Winogradskyella sp.; assembly: GCF_963975125.1. GTDB lineage: Bacteria > Bacteroidota > Bacteroidia > Flavobacteriales > Flavobacteriaceae > Winogradskyella. The sequence continues at coordinate 33,752 of NZ_CAXBGB010000010.1, forward strand.
TTAAAATAATACTCAATAAATCTGGAGTAAATCCGGGCCATGGAGCATCTGCTATTGTTAGAATAGAACCGTCTATAAAATTTTGTACTTCGTAACCATCTTTATGAGCTGGTATATGGATATCATCTCCTTGACGTTCTACGGTAATACCTATTTTTCTAAATACATTAGGTATTAAACCTAAATCGTCCCAACTTACATTCGTAATTGTTAATTCACTTTTTGTCATGGCAGCTAAACCAATCCAGCTACCAATTTCAATCATATCTGGTAACATTCTATGTTTAGTTCCACCAAGACTATCTACACCTTCAATGATTATTAGATTAGAGCCAATACCAGAAATTTTGGCTCCCATTCTATTAAGCATATTACAAAGTTGCTGTAAATAAGGCTCGCAAGCAGCATTGTAAATTGTTGTTGTGCCTTCAGCCAAAACTGCAGCCATAACAATATTAGCTGTTCCGGTTACAGAAGCTTCATCTAAAAGCATGTAAGTTCCTTTGAGCTTATCTGCTTCTACTCCGTAAAATAAATCTTCTCTATTGTAACGGAATTTTGCACCAAGGGCAATAAAGCCTTCAAAATGTGTATCTAAACGACGACGACCAATTTTATCTCCACCTGGTTTGGGGATATACCCTTTTCCAAAACGTGCTAATAAAGGACCTACAATCATTATAGAACCTCTCAATCCTTTTCCGTCTTCTTTAAATTCGGTAGATTCTAGGTATTTTAAATTGACTTGGTCGGCTTTGAACGTATAAGACCCTTTACCTAGTTTATTAATTTTTACTCCTAGCTTTTTTAATAAAGCAATGAGTTTATTTACATCAATAATATCTGGGATATTGTCTATCTTAATTTCTTCGGCAGTTAAGAGTACTGCACATAAAATTTGTAATGCTTCGTTTTTAGCACCTTGAGGCTGTATCTTCCCTTTTAATTGGTGGCCTCCTTCTATTTTAAATGTTCCCATACGTTGCTAGTAACGTTTTCTGTTGCTGGAATATTTTTTCTTATTCGAATTATTACTCTTTTTGTTGGTATTGCTTCTACTATTACTGTACTTAGTTTTAGTGCGCATCAAACTAGAAGAATCACTTAACTCTTCATCACTATTCTTAAGATCTAATTTTCCATTAGAAAGTTCAAATAAGTGATTAAAAATCACATCATCTTCAACTGTATCTTTGTTCCAATTAAGGAAGCATTTCTTCATATGGTTAGCGATCGTAAACTTTAAAGCCTCTTTTAGCTCACCTTCATCCCAACTTACAGCCACATCTATCATCGTTTTTATGTTATTTCCATAAAAACGATACTTTGGGAAATTTTGAGGGTAACTTAAAGGTTCTGGTCTGGCTTGTAATACCTCTCTCTCTGGCTTATCGTATGGAGAGTCTACATCCAATTCAAAATTAGCCATGATAAACAATTGATCCCATAGCTTATGCTGAAAATCTGGCACATCTCTTAAGTGTGGTTGTAGATTTCCCATTACTGAGATAATTGCCTTTGAAACTTTATTACGTTCTTCTTTTGTTTCTCGCGACTTGGCATAATTAATCATCTTTTGAAGATGACGTCCATATTCTGGAATAATTAAATGTTCGCGCTCTGTGTTGTATTCTATATCGTCAATCAAAATTGTAAAATGTGTAGTAAATAATTTTAAAACCCGCAGTCTTTAGGTTTTGCTGCAAAGTACAAAAAAATACGAAGGATGTAATAAATTTTACAGGGAAATTACTCCATCTACATTTTCTGCAACTTCCTTGTATTTAGTAATAACTTCCTCTGGATTTTTCATTCTAACATTTATGGAAACACTTGTATATTTCCCTTTCTTAGATTCGTTGGTGTTTATAACCGCACCTAAATCATTAAAAAGATCTTCAATGTCCTTAATTCCTGTACCATTAGAAACTACAATGAATTTATATAAATATTCTGTTGGCCAAAGTGCAGTATCGTACAATTGTGACTTTAGCTTATCGTAAAATTCGTCTGTTTTTTTAGAGCTGTCCATATTAAAAATTTTCAGTTGCAAAGATACGTTTAACTTTACATTTTTATGTCTAATTTTTTATCACGAATTTTACTGCAAAAATATTGCCAATTTGAATCCAAAGAAAATCGTCATAGCTGGTGGTCCTGGAACAGGGAAAACAACAATCATTAATCATTTGAAAGCGCATGGTTTTTTATGTTATGATGAAATCTCTAGACAAGTGACTTTACAAGCCCGAAAAGATGGCATCGAGCAAATGTTTCTTACAGAACCTCTACTCTTTAGTAGAAAACTTTTAGAAGGCAGAACACAACAATTCTTAGATGCTACAAAAGAGTCTGAATCTTTTGTGTTTTTAGATAGAGGCTTACCAGATGTCTTAGCCTATTTGGATTATATTGGTGACACTTATCCTGAATATTTTGTAAAAGCTTGTGAAGTTTACCAATACGATTATATCTTTGTTTTAGCTCCTTGGCAAGACATCTTTAAAAGCGATAGTGAGCGCTATGAAAGTTTTGAAGAAGCCATCGAAATACATCAGCATTTGTTAGAAACTTACAAGCGTTTTGGCTATAAATTAATAGATGTCCCATTTGGTAGTATTAAAAACAGAGCAGATTTTGTTCTAGAGTCCTTAAATTTGCAGTAATGCATCCTATAGAAGTTTTAGAACGGTATTGGAATTACACTTCCTTTAGACCATTACAAGAAGACATTATTACTTCGGTTTTAAATAATGAAGATACCTTTGCTTTATTACCAACAGGTGGTGGAAAATCGATTTGTTTTCAAGTTCCTGCTCTAATTAAAGATGGTATTTGTATTGTCATTTCTCCTTTAATTGCTTTGATGAAAGATCAGGTAAATACTTTAAAAGCAAAAGGCATAAAAGCAATTGCATTAACTTCGGGCATGGCTTACAAAGATTTAGACACGCAATTAGACAATTGCATCTATGGTAACTATAAATTCTTATACCTCTCTCCAGAACGCTTACTACAACCTTTAGTACAAGAACGTGTTCAGCAAATGCAAGTCAATCTAATTGCCGTTGATGAAGCGCATTGTATTAGTCAATGGGGAAATGACTTTAGACCAGCCTATAAAAACATTAATGTCTTACGACAAATACATCCGCATGTTAATTGTATTGCATTAACAGCGACGGCAAAACACAATGTGGTTGAAGATATTATAGATAATCTCGATTTTGTTAATCCAAAAACTTACAAAGCATCTTTTGCAAGACCTAATATTGCTTTCAGTGTTATTCATACAGATGATAAATTTTATCAGCTAGAATATATTTTAAAAAAACACCAAGGGGCTTCTATTATATATGTAAGAAATAGAAGAGCAACCACAGACATTCATAATTATTTAAGTGCAAAAGGCTTCTCTACGACCTTCTACCATGGCGGCATTACCAATAAGGAAAAACAAGAACGTTTATATCAATGGACCAACGACCAAAAACAAATTATGATTGCCACTACCGCTTTTGGAATGGGAATTGATAAGGCTAATGTAAAAACCGTAATTCATTTTAATTTACCAGAAAGTTTAGAAAGTTATTATCAAGAAGCAGGTAGAGCAGGTAGAAATGGTCAATTGGCTTATGCCATTATTTTAAAACAACATATTGATGAAGATCACCTTCGAAGTCAGTTTTTAAGCTCACTTCCTTCTGTTGACTTTGTAAAAACAGTATATAATAAGTTGTGCAACTATTTTCAAATTCCTTATGGCGAAGGTGCGGACAGCACACATCAATTCGACTTTAAATCATTTTGCAATACATATAAATTAAAGGCCAACATTACTTACAACGCTTTATTAATACTCGATAGAAATGCGATTATTACGCTAACTCAACATTTTAATTTTAGAACGAAGATTCAATTTATTACAACAAATGCAGCGTTATTTCAGTATTTAGAAACGCATTTAGATTTAAATACATTAGTTAAAATTTTATTGAGAACCTATGGCGGTATTTTTGATTATGAAACAAAAGTGAATCTTAGTCTCATTATTCAAAAATCCAATCTACCAGAAAAGCAAATTATAGAACAATTACAGCGTTTAAAAAAAGATGAAATTATTAACCTACAAATGGCAAACACAGATTCTGAAATCACATATTTAACACCACGAGAAGATGATATTACAATCAACCCTATTGCTAAAACTATAGAACAACAACATCAATTGAAGCATCAACAGATTGAAGCTGTTCTTAATTATGTTAAAAATGATTCGGTATGTAGAAGCCAGCAGTTGTTGGCTTATTTTGGAGAAAAGACTAGTACTAATTGTGGAAAATGCTCAGTATGTCTAAATAAAAATTCAGGAATAAGTTATTCTAATAAAGTTAGTATTTCAAATCTTATCTTAAAAAATTTAAAAGGTAAAGATTTATCTTCGCGACAATTATTACAAATCATAAAATGTTCTGAACAAGAACTGATACATAGTCTTTCAGAATTGATGGAAATTAAAAAAATTAAAATAACACAAGCTAATACCTATTCACTTACATGACAAAGAAGCGCGATTTACGAATTGTTTTTATGGGCACACCAGATTTCGCTGTGGCAACTTTAAAAGCACTCCTTAATAATGGTTATAATGTGGTTGGTATTATAACGGCTCCAGATCGACCAGCAGGTCGTGGACAGAAGTTAAGAGCGTCTGCAGTAAAACAATTTGCTCTAAAGCATAATCTAAATATATTACAGCCAAAGAATTTAAAAGCAGAGACCTTTATTGAAGAACTAAGTTCTTTAAATGCCAATTTGCAAATCATAGTTGCTTTTAGAATGTTACCTAAAGTGGTTTGGCAAATGCCAAAATATGGTACGTTTAACCTACATGCATCTTTATTACCAGATTACAGAGGAGCTGCTCCAATTCATTGGGCTATTATTAATGATGAGACTAAAACTGGTGTCACCACATTTTTTATTGACGAAAAAATTGATACTGGCGCTATTATCTTAAGCAATGATGCTATCATTGAAAAAGCTACTACTGTAGGAGAACTACACGATGATTTAATGACAATTGGAAGTGAACTGGTAATTAAGACTCTGAAACTGATAGAATCAGATTCAGTATCAACAACTATTCAGCCTCAATCTAAAGATTTAAAAACGGCATACAAACTTAATAGAGATAACTGTAAAATAGATTGGTCTCAATCCATAGATACCATATATAATAAAATTAGAGGACTAAACCCTTTTCCAACGGCTTGGTGTTATCTAGATAATAAGGATGATGAGTTATTGATGGTAAAACTCTATGCAATCGAAAAACATATATACAGCCACAAACATCCTAACGGACTCATTATTGCTTCTAAAGATCAATTAAGAGTTGCATGTGAAGGTGGTTACATTAATATTAAAGAAATACAACTCCCAGGAAAACGGAAAATGGATGTAAAACCACTCTTAAATGGGTTTCAATTTTCTGAATTAGCAAAACTGCTGTAAACCCTTATTATCATTGGTTAAATAAAAAACCCGATGAAATACATTCTCTTTATTAACAAATGTTATAAGTTATCAACAAAATGCCTTATTTGCCTTGCTATTACTTGCGTAGCTTAATATTCCTAATAATTTTGTGTACGGATTTTTAACAACTATTATTTAAAAACCGATTTTTTAACAATTTAAATTTAACATTTATGAACAAAACAGATTTAATCAATGGTATGGCAGAGAATGCTGGAATTACAAAAGCAGCTGCAAAAAAAGCATTAGATTCTTTATTAGTAGACATCGAAGGATCTTTACAAAAAGGCAACAGAGTATCTTTAGTAGGATTTGGTTCTTGGTCAGTATCTAGAAGAGCTGCAAGAGATGGAAGAAACCCACAAACTGGAAAGACTATCAAGATTAAAGCTAAAAATGTAGTGAAATTTAAGGCAGGTTCTGACTTAAGTAGTGCTGTAAACTAAGACATTTTTTGTTTAAAATACAGAGCCTGCTCAATGAGCAGGCTTTTTTTTACTCTAATTTTAAGAGGTTTGAGTTGCTTATTTAAGAAAAAAACTATAGATTTAGTAGTCTATAATGCTGATAAAACAATGACCAAACCCGAAAAAGGCAACTTATTAATTGCTGAACCGTCCATAATCGGTGACATATCATTTAATCGTGCTGTGATTCTTTTAGCAGATCACAATGCGTTAGGATCTGTTGGGTTTATCTTAAACAAGCCTTTAGATTATAATCTTAAAGACCTAATTGATGGCACCGAATCTGAGTTTACAGTTTATAATGGAGGCCCTGTAGAACAAGACAACCTTTACTTTATCCATAAATCACCTGAGTTAATACCAAATAGTATTGAAATATCGAACGGTATTTTTTGGGGAGGAGATTTTAATGTCGTCTTAGATCTTATAAATGAAGATAAGATATCAAAAGACGATATACGCTTTTTTCTAGGTTATTCTGGCTGGGACGAGCAACAATTAGATAATGAACTTCAGTCTAACGCTTGGTTAGTTTCTAAAAATGTTTATAATAACGATATTATAGCAAAGCCATATAATTCCTTTTGGCGCGAAAAAATGTTAGAACTTGGTGGTGATTATAGTATATGGTCTAACGCACCCGAGAACCCTAGCTATAATTAAACACATCATTGCGAGGCACGAAGCAATCTGTTTATTGTTAGTTCTTCACTTAATGACATATAGATATGTGTACGGCTTTACTTTTATTGAAGCCTTAATTTCGTATTCAACTTCGCAACAACGTTTTGAGCAAAATCAGTTCCATAAGTTTTTTTACGATACTGAGTAATAGGCACAATACCTTTAATCACATTCGTAATAAACAGCTCATCAGCTTTTTGAAGCTCAAAAGGACTAATTGAAGCTTCTTCAACAAAAAGATTAACATCCTTAACTAATAGTTCCAAGATTTGTTTTCGCATCACACCTTTAAGACAGCCATCTTCCAATGGAGGCGTTTTAATCCTATCAGCCTTAACTAAGAATAGATTACCGTTTAAAGCTTCAATAACGTTTTTATTTGTGTTGAGTAACAAACAATTATCAAAGTCATTTTCCTTTGCATAAATACTCCCAATTATCTGAATAGCTTTGTTATTAGATTTTAATCCCGATAATAAGCCAGGAGCCACAAAGTAGTCTTTATACAAATCTACAACGCAAGTAGCATCTGTATCTATAGTATAAGATGGATTAGAATTTGGTTCTGCAACAATATTGAAATTTATTTTTGCATCATCAGTAGGTAAGTATTTACCTCCTTCACCTCTATCTACATTTAGACGTACTCGAGCTGTTGTGTTTAATAATTCGTTGACTTCAACCGTTTTTATAATTTCAGCTTCAAGAAATTCCATGGTAAAGCTCATTGGGATATCCATTCTTAGAATACGCATTGATGACATGAGTCTAAAATAATGATCTTCCCAAAAGAAGATTCTACCATTAACCACTTTTAGAGTTTCAAAAAGTGCATCTCCATATTTATAACCTCTGTTATGAGTTGGGATTTTTGAATCTGTTTGAGGTAGAAGAGTTCCGTTAAAATTCACCATAGAAAAGTCTCTATTTAATTTTTTAAATAAATCGAGACAAATATATAATAGATAATTTAGTTACTTGTTAAGCAGAACCTAAAACTTGTTTAAGACTAGAAATTTGATTAGCCCATAGCATTTTACCTTCTTCCACTTCATCTTCTTCTGCAAAGTCGGTAACCATTAAAGAAACATCTTTAGTAATCTCATCAACTTGGATGCGGATTTCAAAATAATATGATGCGTCGTCTTCATCATCAATGAGCCATCTAAATTTAATGCGCTCTCCATTCTTTTTACTTAATAATTTAGCTTGCTCTTCTGAGCCATCCCAAATAAAAGTAAATAGTTCGCCACGAGAATTTACATTGTCGGAAAACCACTCTGATAGGCCTGAAGGTGTTGATATATATGTATATAGAAGAGCTGGTGATGCGTGTATCACAAACTCCATTTCATATTTTACTTTATCGTCCATAGATGCATTATATTATATGCTCAATATATACAATTATGGGTCAATTCAAAACTTTAAATTAAAAATTATTTTTTTAGAATGTTATGTTTGTTGTCGTAGAATTTGTTTTTATATTTGCAGCCGCAATAATGGCGAGGTAGCTCAGTTGGTTAGAGCGTCGGATTCATAACCCGGAGGTCACGAGTTCAATTCTCGTTCTCGCTACAGTAGTAAACCCAGAATGGATGTTCTGGGTTTTTTTATGCCTTGTATTTGAGCTCGCTCAAAAATACAAAAGCATAAAAAAACCCATAAACAAAACGCAGTTTTGTAGGTTTTACTATTGTATAGCTCAACTGCGAAGAATCACCGACAGGTAATTCTCTCACTCTATTCCATTATTTATTATACACATTTCTAGTGAGCAATAAAAAAGCCCAATAGATAAAGATTATCTATTGGGCTTTAAACCTATTAGAGCTAAACTTATTATTGCTTTATTATCAGTTTTGCTTGGTATAACATTCCAGAATTTGCAATGGCTTTAATATTATAAATACCATTAGGTAATCCATAAACAAAAATCTGTTTACCATCTTTATCTATTTTACCACCTTTGATCTGTTGAACTAACCTACCTGTGAGATCAAAAATCTCTATCGCTTCGATGTCTTTTGCTTCTTCAAAGCTAAGCAATGTTTTACCAGAAGATGGGTTTGGAGATATTCTCATCTCATCTTTAGTTACTGCATTACGTATTTCTGCTGGTGTTAAAGCTGGTAAATACTGAATAAGTGTAGCCTTAGTCGTTGTAGATCTATCATCAATTCTATTTGACAATCCTCCACGACCTCTAAGATGAATACTTACTAAATCGTTACTACCATCACTGTAAACTTGCACTCGTAAGGCTTCTGCAGTTAACGCTGGTCCGTTTCTACCGTCCCATAGATAAATACCACTATCTATCCAACCTCCTTGGCCTGCTTCTAAAATGGTCCACAATCCATCATTAAGATAACTAATTCTCCATAACGAATTTGGCTGTGGTTGATTTGAATACGTTCCACCAATAGTAACGTAGTTCATTAATTTTGGTGTCTCCCAATCTACTTGCCACAAGAAGCCATTATCTGCATCTGGTGTCCCAAGATTTTCATTAAAAGCAACTCCGTATTCATTCCAATCGGTTCTAATAAAATAATCATCTATTGCAGGATCATATAAAATAGCGTCTGGTGTACCACGTCCATTAGAAACTGAACCTGATAAGGTTGCATCATCTAACAGTGCTAGGTTGATACTATCATCCGGATCATTATCCGCATTACCATCACTTACTGTGATTACTTTAGTCTTAACACCTGTTTGACCATCATTATCTGTAACTGTTAAAGTCACCGTATAAGTTCCTGATGCTGCATACGTATGTGATGCCAAAACTCCTGATGCTGTATTACCATCACCAAAGTCCCATGCATAATTAACAATACTACCATCGTCTGTAGAATTATTAGCATCAAAATCTACATCAAGCATGTTTTTTGCTACTGTAAAATCAGCAACTGGCGAACCTGATGGTGGTAAATACATAAAAAGTGTAGCCTTAGGTGTTGTAGCACTATCATTAATTTTAGTAGATATACCTCCACGTCCTCTTAGGTGAATACTTACTAAATCACTATTTCCATCGCTATAAACTTGAATACGCATTGCATCTGCTACTAAAGGTGGTGAATTTGTACCATCCCATTCGTATATACCACTATCTATCCAACCGCCTTGGCCTTCTTCTAAAGTCGTCCAGTCACCATTGTAAAGGTAACTAACTCTCCATAACGCATTTGGTTGTGGCTGATTTGCATACGTACCTCCAATAGTTATATAATTAACTGCTTTTGGTGTATCCCAATCTACTCTCCAGAAAAAGCCATTATCTGCATCTGGTCGTCCCAGATTTTCTTGATAATTAACGCCATATTCATTCCATTTGGTTATAATACGATAATCTTCTATTAATGGATCGTATAATATAGCCAATGGTGTACCACGACCATTTGAGACAGAACCTGATAAAGTCGCATCATCTAAAAGTGCTAAGTTGACACTATCACTTGGCTCGTTATCTGTATCTGGTGCATCACAACCATCTGGTGTGCCATTGTTATTAACATCAATATTATCATCGAAACCTTCACAAATATCAAATTCATCACAGACACCATCTCCATCTGAATCTGACTCAGTTGTAGTGGTTACCGAAACATCTTGAGGTAGTGTTAATATATTACCATTACCATCATCAAAAGTCCAATTAACTACATAATCTCCTGCCATAGTATATTCAGTAGAATCGATAGTAGTACCAACAATTGTACCTCCACAATTATCTAAAGCTGTTGGTGGCACAAGAGACACTGAACACTCTTCAGTAATACTTGGCACTGACGTAGCACCTTCAATACACTTATAAATTTCTATATTTCTTAAACAAAAACTATATCCATCTCCTAAAGCCGCATATTGCGTTATAAAGTCTAATGCTCCTGCTAAAGTAAGTTGACTAATATCAAACTGACTAATATCTATATTCTCTACATCAATTGCGTTGGTATCTACGGTTAAAACTAAAGTTTGGTCTAAAAAAATTTTACCAACACCTCCTATATATTTAACCTCCACGGTATGCCATTCATTTAATGGTACATTAACCTCAGCATATAATATATCTCCATTCTCGAGTAAAACGCCTACTTGTTCTGTAACAACATTGAGTACTACACCTAAAAAGTTAAGATAAGGATTATCAATAGCTCCTAAGGTAACTACTGAGTTTTGTGATTTAACTATGGCACCCTCTATTTCAAACGCTCCATCAGATTCTACCGCAATAGCTGGGAAATACGATAAATTAAAATCTAGTTTTATACCAAAGTTATGAGGATCGAAATTGTCTTCTAAAGGAGTAACATCAAAACTATCTATGATACTTAAAAGATCTGGGTCATTTATTACATTAGAAATATCATCGAAATTATCTACGATAGCATTATCTAAACAAAGACCATCAGTATCAGAAATGTTTACTCCTGGTAATATATCAGTGTTGTTATTACCTGATGCATCGCTTAAATCCGTTAATGGGAAAGAAGCTATAATCTCTTTTAAAACTGGCGCTTCTGAATCTGCATCACAAAGGTCTTCTAAAGTAGGTGTACCACAACCATAAACTGAAAATCTTAAATCATAAACAGCAAAAAAAGGATTTGCTACTAAACCACTAGCAGTTAAGAATGTAATCATACCATCTGCATAAGGATCATTATTTGATGCTCCAAAAGTCACATTCACAACTCCAAATACTGGTGTTATAATTAAGTAATAATCAGTCCCAGAGTTTAATGTCACTGGATTATCAAACAGAAAATCTCCGCCTTCATCACCCATTGAGAGAGGATCAACTCCGTTATTTGGATCGTATGAATACGTACCAGAAGCTAGAGAGCTAGCCGGTAAAGCTCCTGATGCTGCACCCTCATATACATTTAAAGTAAATTCAACAGGACCTGTTGCATTATGTGGCGTCATTTCAACTTCAATACCTCTTGCCTCGATAGTTTCAGGAACCATAAATGATTGCCCAAATCCTAAATATATTGGATTAGCTGGTGCTAAACCACTATTAGTCGTGACAGTGTTTCCTGCCAGTGATTCTTTAGTATCACAAGATCCTTGTGCACTTAGAACATACGACATTAGTAATATTGGTATAAAAAACCAATTCTTTAAATAATTAGTAGTTTTTGTTTTCATCTTTAAAAGTTTAGTTTAAAATTCAATATCCCATAACTAAATAATACAAATACAAAAAGACCAATACCAGTTTCTGGCATAGCCTATAATAATACTATATTAGATATAGTGTAAAACATTGAGGGTTGATTAATTAAATAATAGCTTAATAAAAATCGTGTTTAAATAGCGCTTGTGCAAATGATTAATACTACTATTCGACAAAACGCCCTACAAATCAGTTAAGTAGAAAAAAAAAATCGATAAACAGTGGCAAAACATAGATAAATGTTATACATTATTTGCAAATAAAAATTGATTTATAAAGTATATACTTTAAAAAATAAAACACTAAGCATAAAGAATT
>NZ_CAXBGB010000011.1:0-44927 GCF_963975125.1 uncultured Winogradskyella sp.
AAAAGTTTTTATTAAATCTTGTTAATTGGATTTTAAAAATTGTTTTAATTGTAGTTGTGTTAGGTACTGTAGGTATTGAAACAACCTCATTTGCTGCTATTCTTGCCGCAGCAGGTTTGGCTATTGGACTAGCGCTACAAGGCTCTTTAGGGAATTTTGCAGGCGGAGTCTTACTTATGATTTTCAAACCAATTAAAATTGGAGATCTTATTGAAGCACAAGGAGAATTAGGTGTTGTAAAAGAGATTGAAATTTTTACCACTAAGCTATTAACTCCTACAAACAAGGAGGTTATAATACCAAATGGAGCTTTATCTAATGGAAACATCGTTAACTATAGCACAGAAGGAAAACTGCGAGTGGACTTAACTTTTGGAGTTGGTTATGATTCTGATATAAAACAAACAAAAGACGTTTTAATGACTGTTTTGACATCTAACGCAAAAATTTTAAATGATCCTGCTCCAACTGTAAATGTTTCAGAATTGGCAGACAGCTCTGTAAACTTTGCTGTAAGACCTTGGTGCACTGTTGCAGATTATTGGGATGTTTATTTTGAAACCCACGAAAATGTGAAGAACGCGTTAGATGCAGCTGGAATAGAAATTCCTTACCCTCACGCAGTCGAAATACAAAAAAAAGGCTAAACCTTCTTTTTTAAGGCTATAAAATCCTTTAAATAATAAGGTTCAAAATAAGCGACATCTTCGATGTCGCTTATTTTATGTTTTAATTCTGACAATAAAGCCATTTCGTTTGCAGATGGCAATTTACCTTCTATAAAAAAGGCATTTGGATGCTGTATTAGACTTTTTGTTTTTTCTACACCACTACCAATAAAATATACTTTACTGCTTTTTAATAGATTTCTATAACTTACTTCGGTTAAAATTTCTGCTTTAATCTCTCTGTGCAACTCTAATTTAGAGTTATATATAGCTGAATATACTTCCATACGTCTAGCATCAAGCATTGGTATTATATAGCCTTCTTCAATTTTTATTTGATAGGCTAAACTCTCTAAAGTATCTACAGCAATTAAAGGTTTATTTAATGCAACGCATAAGCCTTTTGCTGAAGACACACCAATACGTAAACCTGTATAAGAACCAGGCCCTTTGCTCACTGCAACAGCATCAATCTCAGTAGGATTTAATTTTGAAACTGTAAAAACCTCATCGATAAACAGATGTAAAGTTTCAGCATGAGAATACCCAGAGCTATTATCTTCTTTTAAAACTAAAGTCTCTCCATCTTTAGATAGAGAGACTGAACAATTTGTAGTTGCTGTTTCGATATTGAGCACTAATGCCATTAGCAATTATGTATTAGACTATTCTTCTTTGTCTGAAGGTTCTGTTTTTTTATTTTTTTCTTCTATAAGGTCGCCTGGTTTAAGTGTCTTAGAGACCATATTATAAGGACCTGTTATAATTTTATCATCTTTACTTAGTCCTGAAATAATTTCAATATTAGTATCATCTTGAATGCCTGTTTCTACCACTCTTAACTTAGCCTTACCGTTTTCATTTACAAAAACACATTCAAACTTTTTTTCCTCTTTTGGTAAATCATTTTCTTCAATTTCAGACGTCTTACCATAAGGCTTTTTCGTTGAACTTGTATCTGTTTTAATGACAATTGCACTTATTGGAACCGAAATTGCATCTTTGCGTGTTTTTGTAATAATATCTACTGTAGCCGTCATTCCTGGTCTAAAAGGGGAATAGGTTTCAGGTTTTCCTTCTGTTAGGTCCTTATAAGACTCTTCTAAAATTCTAACTTTTACTTTAAAATTGGTAACCTGATCTGCTGCTAAATTTCCGGCGGCTGAATTTGCAATCTCAGTAACAACACCACTAAACTCCTTCTTTAAATAAGCATCTACCTCAACAATTGTTGTATCTCCTATATTAACTTTTACAATATCGTTTTCATTTACGTCAACTTCAACCTCCATATTATTAAGATTAGCAACACGCAAAATTTCAGTACCAGCCATTTGCTGTGTCCCAACAACACGCTCACCCAATTCTACACTTAAAAGCGAAATTGTTCCGCTCATTGGTGCGTATATAGTTGTTCTGTTTAAATTATCTTTTGCTTCGTTAACTGTAGCGGCTGCACTTTGCACACTATAATAAGCAGAACTTTTACCTGCAACTGCTGTTTCGTAAGTTGCAATTGAACGGTCCCAATCGGATTTAGAAATAACACCTTTATTAAATAGAGACTTATTTCTATCGTAATCTGCTTTTGCTTGTTTTAAACTTGCTTCTGCCTGCTCTAAACCTGCTCTAAAATTTTGATAAGACGCTTGAGATCTACTAACAGCCGATTGAATTAAATCTGGATTTACTCTAACAAGTAAGTCTCCTTTCTTAACTTCCTGACCTTCTTTAAATGGTAATTCTAAAATTTCTCCTGAAACTTCAGATGATATTTTCACTTCTACTTCTGGTTGAATTTTACCTGTAGCAGATACGGTTTCAACAATATCTTTTAGAGTGACTTCCTTAACAGTAACTTCTTTAAAATTTCCTTTTTTACCAAACCACCCCATTTTAGAGCCTGCAACTAAAACGATAAGTGCAAGAATGACAACTCCTATAATAATTTTTACTGTTTTGCTCATAATTAAAACTTTAATTCAGTTGCAGGAATTCCGAAATATAATTCGAGAACCTTTAGCTTAAAAATATAATCGTATTTAGCACGATTTAATTCAATATTTGCATTATCAAATCTGAGTTTTGATTGACTAAAATCAAAGGCATTTGTTAACCCAACATCGTAACGATCCTTAGCATAATCGTATGCCAACTCTTGCGATTCTAATGCTATATTTGCTGCTTCAAAAGATTTTAGAGCTCCTTTAGCATCAACATAAGCCTGATATACTGTAGATTCTAAATTTAATTCTTCTTGCTCTAATTGAAACTTAGAGCGTTCAAGGTTAATTTTATTTCGTTGCACATTTCCTCTTACAGAAAAACCATTTAATATTGGAATATTAAGACTCAATCCATAACCAATACCATCATTTAAATAAATTTGTTCATTAAAAGGTATTGTATTCCCATCTGTATAACGCGTATCGTATCCTAAAAAGGCTCTAAGTGTTGGCCAATAAGATCCATTTGCAAGTTGCACATCCTTTTCTGCTAAAGCTACGTTTTGTTCTGCTATTTTAATCTCCGATCTATTTGCTTTAGCACTTTCAATTATCTCAGTTACTGACTTACCAGAAATTCCTTCATCTACAATATCATAACCTTCATCTTCAATATTAAAATTCTCGTAATCTTTAATAAGAAGTAATTGTGCGAGACTAATTAATGAAATCTGAATTGTATTTTCTGCATTTACGATAGCTTGTTTTTCACTCGCATCCGTTGCCTGTATTTCTAACAGATCACCTCTTGGTAAAGCACCTGCCTCCACTAATTTATTAGTCCGTTCTATTTGTTCTAATGTTACGTTGTTTTGAGATATTAAAACCTCTAAATTTGCCTTACCTAATATGACTTGAATATATCCATTTGCCACAAAAAGTGATATATCGTCTTTCATTTTTGACAAATTATAATTTGCCGCCAATTTTGAAATCTCTGCTCGTTGAACTTGTCTAATATTTCTTAAACCATCAAATAAGTTATATCCAATATTTACATTACCAGATGCCGATAAAAATGTTGTAGTAGATGTGTTTCCTGTTGTAGGATCGAAACTTAAACCCGTATTCTTAGATACACTTCCACCAGCACTTATTGTTGGTAAAAAACCACCAACTGCTGTAAGTTTTTCTACATCTGTAAGTTGTACATTTAATTCACTTTGCTTAACGGAAATATTATTCTCCAATGCATATTCAACGCACTCCTTGAGCGTCCATTTTTTGTTTTGACCTTGCATTAAAAACCCAAAAAGTAATAATGCTATGATGATTGATTTTTTCATAATGCTTATATGTCTCTATAAATCTCTATGTGTTACACTAAATTTTAATTAATTACGCCCTCCGTATTTTGGTAGGCCTTGCAATTGATTCCAAACTTTAATTTCATCCGTTTTTGAAATACCATTTTTTACTTCAACAAAGATACCATTGCTTAAACCTAATTCTACATTACGTCTTTCAAATTTCTGGTCTCCAATAGCCACTTCAACAAAAGGTTTTTTGGTTTTAGGATCGTATTGAACTAAAGCTTCTTTTATCGCTAAAACATTATCTACCCTATCTAAAATAATTGAAGCGTTTGCGCTTAATCCTGCTCTAATAAAAGTAGAGTCAATATTCTTTAAAGATCCTTTTATTTCAAATTGAATAGCGCCATTTTCAGCAACTCCCTTTGGAGCTATATAATCTAATATCGCATCGAACTTTAAATTTTCAATCGCTCCAACAGTTATTTCTAGTGGTAAACCTTCTTTTATTTTACCAACTTCACTTTCGTCAATTTTTCCTTCAAATATCATTTTTTTGATATCTGCTAAGGATGCAATAGAGGTTCCTTCATTAAAATTATTAGCCTCAATAACCTGATTTCCTTCTTTAATTGGGACATCTAATACCATACCGGATACTGTTGCTCTTACTTGAGTTTGCGCAATGTTTCCTAAACCAGACGTCGTACCTGTTTTAATAATATCATAGTTTTGACGAGATTGTGTCACATCAATTCTAGATTGTTCAACACTTTGCTTTGCTTGTAAATAGGTGTTATTTACTTGGTCGAACTCGTTCGCGGCAATTACTCCCTTGTCAAAGAGATCTTTTTGACGATCATAAATAGCCTTTTGAGTCTTAAAATTAATCTCAGCTGTTTGTAATGCATTTTGGTTAGATGCAATATTATTTTTCGCACTAGTTAGAGAAGACACATTGGGAATAACTCTAATTTTCGCAATTAAATCGCCGGATTTCACATATTCACCTGCTTCAATAAATACTTCTTCAATAACACCAGAAATATTAGGTTTAATTAATATTTCTTCTTTTGGGACAATACTTCCCGTAGCCATAGTCTTTAGGACGATATTCTGATTTGATGCCATCTCAGTGGAATATGTAATTGGGTCCTCTTGGTTTTTCTGCCAAAGATAAATTAATGCCGTTGTAAAAGTTGCCACAATAACTAAAAGTATAATAACTGTAGTTGTACGTTTCATTAGTTGATACTTGTTTTAGTAATATTTATTTATTCAATTCTTAATGCGTCTACGGGTTTCATTTTAGTAGCACTATTTGCAGGAATTAATCCTGCTAACAGCCCCGAAACCACTAAAATTGTAAGTGCAATAAACACAACCTGCATTCCAACGCTTGGGTTGGCAAAATTTTCAACAGGACCGTTATTCTCTAAAATATAATTTGCTAACCAAATTATTCCTCCAGCAAATGCTACACCTGTCATACCTGATAGTATTGTTAGAATCAAACTTTCCTGAAGTATTTGACCTTTTATATTCCAAGGTGTTGCGCCAAGAGCTCTTCGAACTCCTATCTCTTTAGTTCGTTCTTTTACTACAATAAGCATAATATTACTTATGCCTATTATTCCTGATAATAATATGAGAGCACCAACAAAGTATCCTATCATTGTTAGGATTGAAAAAAGACCTTCCACCTTAGCAAATCGCTCTGAAAGATCTCTATGTCCAAATGCGCGTTCATCATTTGGATCAACCGTGTGCCTTGTTCTTAAAAAACTAAATACGCGTTCTTTAACCTCAGTTATACTAAAGACATCGTGGGCAGTAATGGCCATCCAACTCACACGGTCTCCAAAATTAAAGGCCTGGCTAAATGTTGTAAATGGGATATAAATAGTATTCGCTTCTTCCTCTTTATCTCCTTGGCTATTTGGATTTTTGAATGTCCCAACAACCATAAAATTAACACCATTAATTTTTATATAAGATCCTATAACATCTTCTTCTTTATCATAAAGTCCTCTAACAACATCTATACCTATAACACAAATTTTTCGTTTTGCATTAATGTCTGAGTAGCTAATAAAACGACCTTGAAGAATATCCATAGGTAACTGATTAATAAATTCTGGATAATCACCGTAAATTTGAAATGCTCCTATTTTAGTACCTCGAGTTACATTATTGGCACCACGATATCCACCGAGAGAGTTACGAGGTGAGACGTATTTTAACTCTGGGAATTCCGCTTTTATGGCTTCAACATCGTCTAATTTATAATTAAATCGCCTTCCTTTTGGAAGACCTTTATATGGTATTGAAGTTCGTTGGGCCCAAGTGAACATAGAATTAGTCGCAAAATTACTAAAACCAGCTTCAACACCATTTTTTAATCCATTAGTTAGCGCTAATAAAAGCACTAAGATAGTAATACCCCAAAACACACCAAAAGCAGTCAAAAAAGTCCTAAACTTATTTGCTGTAAGTGCTTCTAATATTTCGTTCCAACGATCTTTATTAAACATCTTATTCGTCTCTTAATGCTACTATAGGTTTGATTTTTGCTGCACGATATGCTGGTATAAACCCAGCGAGTGTACCTGTAGCCACTAGTATAAAAACTGTAGTTAGCGCTGTGTTAAAATCTACTTGAGGATATTTAATGAAATCATTTTCAATAGTTGGCCCAACAATTTCTAATAATCCTAATCCAACTATTAAACCAAATAGTCCCGAAAACATAGTTACAAAAATAGATTCCTGAAGTATCATCCAAATTATTGAAAGAGGCTCGGCGCCTAAGGCTTTTCTAATACCTATCTCCTTAGTACGCTCTTTAACAATAATAATCATGATATTACCAACACCAACAACACCTGCTATAATAGTCCCAATACCTACAAACCAAAATACCGCTTTTAAAATATCTATCAATGAGTATATCTTTATAGCCTCCTCTAAAGAATTATCTATACGTACAGCTGCTCTATCATCTGGAGCAATGATATGTTTTTGTTTGATGTCATTCTCTATAGCTGTGACCAAGGCATTAGATATTTTCAAGGCTTCATCTAGGTTATCGGACATTGCAACTGTAAAAGTCATATCTCTAATATTATCACCACCATTAAAAGCAATTTGAGCTGAAGAAATAGGAATATAAACACTACCCTCTTCTCGCTCACCTCCTGGATCTGTATAAACACCTATAACTTTAAAATTGATTCCAAAGACAGATACAAGTTCTCCTACAGGGTTTTTTCCTTTGAATAATTCTTTCTTAGCTTTATTACCAACAACTATTACTTTTCTCGACTCTTCTATATCTCCGTGATTAATAAAGCGGCCTTCTAGCATTTCTGCATTTTCAATAAACTGAAAATCCGGATAAACCCCTCTTATACTGTAATTCCCTGATTCATTTTTATAATTCATAAGACCGCCCCAAATAGAATAACCGGCAGATTTATATTCTAAATAGTCATCATAAGTATTAGATATAGTGAAAAAATCTTCGTTTTTAAGTTGAATTCGTCTATTAGGATTTAAACCTTTATAACCTTTGGTTGTACTTCGTGTTCTTATACTAATTCGGTTAGTCGCATCACCTGAAAATTGTTCAGTCACACCATTTTGTATCCCTGAACTAAAACCTAGAAGTACCACTAAAATAAAAATACCTGAAGCCACAGAAACTCCAGTAAGAATTGTTCTAAGTTTATTTTTCTTTAATGTGTCAAATATTTCTTGCCAGCGCTCTATATCAAACATTTTGTTTGGCTCTAACTTGTTCTACTTTACTATCATCTATAATCACACCATCTTTAAGATTAACGATGCGTTTAGTCATTTGAGCAATATCTGTCTCATGAGTAACAATAAGTATCGTTTTACCTTCATCATTAATGCCCTGTATTAATTCCATCACCTCATGGGAGGTAACAGAATCTAAAGCTCCTGTAGGCTCGTCAGCCAATAGCACCTTTGGATCACTAGCTAAGGCTCTTGCAATAGCCACTCTTTGCTTTTGACCTCCAGACAATTCACTCGGTAAGTGTTGAGACCATTGTGTTAGACCAACTTTTTCTAAATAATGCTTAGCTTTTTCTATGCGCTCTTTACGTTTTAATCCTTGATAATATAAGGGCATAGCAACATTATCTAAGGCAGACTTATAATTTATTAAATTGAAGGACTGAAAAATGAATCCCAAAAATTTATTTCTGTATTGTGCAGCAATTTTTTCGTTTAGGTTTTTAATAGGTACACCATCGAGAATATATTGCCCTTCATCTGGCTCATCTAACATCCCTAATATGTTTAGTAATGTTGACTTACCAGAGCCCGAAGACCCCATTATAGATACAAGCTCACCTTCTTTTACATTAAAGTTAATACCCTTTAAAACATGAAGAGAATTGCTTCCCATTTGGTAAGATTTATGTAAATCTTTTATTTGAATCATAAGGCCGAAGGTTAGCGAATGCAATTTTAAGTAAATTCGTGTGATTTTTATGCCAACAATTTGTTAAGACTTCCTTTTAAATTGGTATGATAAAGACTATTGAATTGAAAAAATGTTACAGGGTTTCGTCTGTATTTTCATTCTTTTTTGGATTGCTATATTTTCTGTAAATAAAATAGCCAATTGCAGCTACCAAAATATAGGGAACTGCCATTAAGAAAAGAATACCATCATTGATGCCTTCTGCTGCAGATTGACTCTCTTCACTCTCAAGTACAGCTCTACACATTGCACATTGCGCATTTGTATTTAAAAAAAAGAAAAGCGACAAAAATAAAAAGGCGGTTTTTTGTTTCATTTTTAAGCGTAATATGGCGATATTAAAATATAAACAATAACTCCTGTTACTGCTACATATAACCAAATCGGAAATGTGATTCTAGCAATTTTTTTATGGCGTTCTATATTATTGGTTATAGCTCTAACATAAGTAATAAGAACAAATGGAATGATAACAATTGAAAGTACTATATGTGTTAATAGTATAAAATAATAAATGTACTTAATAAAACCTTCTCCACCGAATTTAGTAGAATCGCTCGTCGTGTGATAAGCAATATACATCAGTAAGAAAGCTATAGATAACGCAATGGCAAACTTCATTAAACGTTTGTGCAATTTTCGATTTTTATTTTTAATTGCTACAACAGCAAAAATCAAAACCACAGCTGTTAACCCGTTTACTGCTGCGTAAATTGGTGGTAAAAAAGTTAATGGCGTTACATTAAAACCTAATGTTTTTAAATTAACACCAAATAGAGCAGCAACTACAACTGGTATAGTAATTGAAAGTGCTACTATCCATTTATTATATTTCTTTTCTTTTTCTCTATTTACTGAATCCATATGGCTTTCTTTTGATTCTGAAACAACATTTCGACAGGGATCTGTGCGAGAATTCGGAATGACAAAAATTCTACTCTTTCAATAATTTAGCAATATCTTCTTTTAGAATTGTAATTTCCTGAGGAATACCATCTTCATCAATACCATCTGCTTCAGAAATCAATCCGTTATAAAATATTAAAGGATTAGAGAAAGCGTCTCTTCTAGAACGTATAAAACCTTCTTTATCTATTAATGCAAAATTGCCCGAATGCTCAAATCCTCCATCGACAGTTTCATCTTTGGCCGTATATAAATTAAAGCCTTCATTAGCCAATTTATATATGGCGCCTTCATTTCCCGTCATTAAATGCCAATTTGGATTATTGATACCATATTTTTCTGCATAAGCTTTTAAAACTTCTGGTGTGTCAATACCTGGTGTTATAGTAAAAGAAGCAACGCCAAAGTTTTTAAGGTCTTTAAATTGATTTTGAATTTCGACTAAGTTTCTATTCATTATTGGACAAATAGAAGGGCAGGTTGTGAAGAAAAATTCTACGACATAGACTTTACCTAAGTAATCTTCGTTTGTAATGGTTTTACCATCTTGGTTAGTGAAACTAAACGTTGGCACTTTTTTAGGTTGGCCATTTATTTCTAAAAATACCAAATCACTTTTATTGGTATTTTTACCTTCTCCTTTTTCAGATATTGAGACATCTTTACTTCTACTTTCGTCTCTAATGATATCATCTTTATTTACACGATCAATAATTTTCGGAATAAATATTATTCCGAAAACTAAAATGATAAATGCAATTCCTATGTACGAATAATTTATTTTCTTACTCATCACTTTGTTTTAAATCTTTTTCTCTTCTTGTATTAGAATCTTCAAATTTCCCTTTTCGCTTTTGGCGATATTCTGTAAATAAAATACGCATATCGTCACTCATCATATTCTTAATTTCTGCAACTTCAATTGTATTATAGGAATAAACACTAAAAGTAGGCTTATTGGTTTCAACTTCTTTTTCATCTCTACCATCTATTCTTCCGCGTTGATTTAAGTCTTTATCTATAATGAATACGTTGTCTACAGATAATTCCTCATCTAGTGCAACTTTAGACATTAAGTCATTGTAAAGCATCTTTATCTCACCTTCTGTACCAAAAGCATAGTGCCAGAATTTTAAGTCTTCGTAGGTGTTTATTTCTTTCTTCAATTCTTTTATGTCTTCTTCTGTACCTTCAGGAACCACTATTACAATTTGAAATTTTTTGAACCCTTTAAACTTATCATACACCAACTCTTTAAGATTTGAAGCCGCAATAGATTTTGTTAATGGTGACTTGCCTAAAAATCCTAAAACGGTGATGTGGTCTTCTAATAAAATAGTATCTCTTCTATCTGAATAAAAATTCTCTATATCTGAGACCTTTTTATTTACAATATTCAAAGGTTCATAATTATGCTTTGCGGGATAAAGCATTAATAAAAAAGCAACTGGTAAAAAGAATAAAATACCTAAGACAATATTTCGTTTTGTGTTACTTGTTTTCATGTTTTAGAACTAAAAAGCCAATCTCTAAAAGGGCTGTATTTTGGATTTGAACCCATTTTTTTTCCAAATGTACATTATGAACTTTCATAATGTAAAAATAAAAAAGGTGGTTTATAAAAACCACCTTTTAATATTATTTAACGCATTTGCATGCGTTTAAAAGTCTCTTTTGATTAGTGCATCGTCCGAATTGTAAACTTCAAACACATAACCACCTTCTTGTAATAAGATGAAGATTAAATAACCGATAAGGAAAACTGCTGTCCATACAACCATTTTTCTTAAACTGCCTGTTTCATCTCTCATGTGCATAAAGTCCCAAGTGATATAGTAAGCCTTTACAATTGTTAATACAATGAAGATTAAATTTAAAGACTTCATGTAAATAATTGGTGAGAAAAGGATATTTCCTAATGTTGCTAAGAAACCTCCTTCAAAAGGTGTCATCAATGGTGTTATTAATGCATCTGGCTTATAGATTCCAAGTACAACCTCTAGCAAGGTAACAAGAGTTAGGAAAACTAAGATTCCCCAAATTTTACTAGTGTTAGACTTAAATTTAACTAAGCCTCTAAATATTTCTAATTTATGTTCGTGTGCCATAATTTAATCTTAATTTCTTTTATACTAAGTAAAAGAACGTGAATACAAATACCCAAACTAAATCGACAAAGTGCCAATATAATCCTACTTTTTCAACCATTTCATAACTTCCTCTTCGCTCGTATGTACCTAGAATAACATTAAAGAAAATAATAATGTTAATTACTACACCAGAGAATACGTGAAATCCGTGAAATCCTGTAATAAAGAAGAAGAAATCAGCGAATAAAGCTGTTCCGTATTCATTAACATGAAGATTCGCACCTTTTACAACTAACTTGCCATTTTCTTTTATTTGCTTTAGAGATTCCCCTCTAGACAATATTGTCTTTTCGCCGTTTTCATCAATGATTTGAGTTCTAACCAAGATATTATCGTTAGCAGCCAAACCCTTGTATATTTCATTAACTGTGTAAGGTGGTAATGCACCTTCGTCTTCAAACCAAAGTCCATTTTTACGTTCGTGCTGAACTCTCTCTCCTGACTGAACAGCTGCAAAATCATCTATTGAAATACGCTTAAATTTCTCAACTCCATCAATAGTTACATTTTCACCAAATTGAAGAATATTTCCTCCTTTAGTTTGTACAGCACCATAATCACCTTGAATAAAAGTTGCCCATTCCCATGCTTGAGAGCCTACAAAAATTGCTCCTCCAATAATGGTTAAGAACATATATATAGTCACTTTTGCTTTATTCATGTGATGACCTGCATCTACAGCTAACACCATAGTTACAGATGACATAATAAGAATAAAAGTCATAAATGCTACATATATCATGGGTAACTCCTGACCATGCAAAAATGGCACGTGAGTAAATACCTCATCGGCAATTGGCCATTCTTTTATAAACTTGAATCTTGAAAAACCATAAGCTGCCAAGAAACCTGAAAATGTTAATGCATCTGATACAATGAAGAACCACATCATCATCTTTCCGTAACTTGCCTTAAGAGGTCTATTGCCTCCTCCCCAAGCTTTTCCTTCTGTACCAGTACTTTCTACTGTAGAATCCATAGAATTTATTTAAATTTTAAGATTGGACAAAAATAATCAAATTATATATCTAAAAAAATATAAAAACAAAAAGAGCACAAGCCAAAGTACATCTACAAAATGCCAGAAATTAGCTGCGAGTTCTAAACCCAGCATATTGTTGGCATTATACTTTTGTTTAAAATGATTATAAATTACGACAATCAAGCATATCAACCCAGCAATGACGTGTCCTATATGCAATACTACTATAATATAGATATATGACATTGTAATATTACTTGTTGGTCCTGTAAAATTATAACCTGCTTCTATGATTTGTCTAAACCCTTCTAACTGATTAAAGACAAACACAATTCCAAGAGCTAAAGTCACCATCAGCCAAACGGTTACCATTTTTAGGTTGTTCTGTTTTAATGCGCGCTTAGCCAATATAAATGTGAGGCTACTTAATAGAATAACAAAAAGACTTATTAGAAATGCATTTGGCAATTCATAATTACTTAACCAATCTTCATTTAGTCGCTGTTTACTACTTACAATAAAAGCACTGATTAAGCCTGCAAAAGACATTATTAATGCGCCAATACCGAACCACAATATCATCTTTTTAGATCTTGCTCTTTTCTCCTCTTGTGTTCCTTGTGTTAAATCCATTTATCTCAAAAATTTATCTGCAACATATATAATCTGCAACATGGTAATATAAAATACAGAAGACAGCATTAATTGTTTAGCAGTTTTTGGTGTACGATCTTTAAATAATTTAAAGGCGTACGCCAACATTATCATACCTAGTATAAACACCAAAATAGCACCAACTATAGACAATCTTAAATCTCCTGTAAATCCAAATACCGGAATTACTGATGCCAAAATCGTCCAAACGCTATACATTATAATTTGTACTGCAGTTCCTTTATCTGGCTTGCCAGTAGGCAGCATAAAGAAGCCTCCTTTTTTATAATCTTCAAATAAGAACCAACCAATAGCCCAAAAATGTGGAAACTGCCAAAAAAATTGAATAGCGAATAACGTTCCAGGTTCTATACCAAAATCATTTCGAGCAGCGACCCAACCTAACATAAATGGAATTGCACCAGGCAAGGCACCAACAAATACTGCTAATGGTGTTTTAGTCTTTAATGGTGTATAAACGCAAGTGTATAAAAATATTGAAATAGCGCCCCACATTGCAGTTTTTGGGTTGATGATGTATAACGTTATTAATCCTAAAACGGTAAATGATGTTGCAATTATAAATGCTGTATTTACAGTCATTCGACCAGCTGGTATTGGTCTATTCTTTGTGCGATGCATTAAAGCGTCTAAATCGCGTTCAATAATTTGATTATAAGCATTAGAAGCACCTACCATAAAGTAACCTCCAAAAGCTAATAAAATTAATGTTGTAAAGCTTATGGTTTCTGCTCCAAGAAGATAACCAGCAATAGAAGAAAACACCACACTAAGGGACAATCCCATCTTAGTGATTTCTTTAAAATCTGTTATCACAGAAGCAGTTGATACCATAGATTTTGTGCTGCTCAAACTGTACGTTTTTAGTTCTATTCTTAGCGAGTGCAAAGATAGTTTGAAAATTAATTCTAACCAACGTAAAGCCTTAGTTTTAATTTAACACCAAGCCTTACTTGTAAGTTTGTTTATTTTTATAAGACTAAAAGCACTTAAATCTTCACTATGAAAACGATAAAACATCTTCCAATCCTTATATTATTCATTTCAACATCAATCTATGCGCAACGCTTTGACAAGGTTGAAATTAAAACCACAAAACTATCTGAGCATACTTATATGCTTGAAGGTGCTGGCGGAAATATTGGTGTCTCTGTAGGCGATGACGGTGTCTTTGTTATTGATGATAGTTTGCACCATTGTCTAAAAAAATTCTAACAGCAATAAAATCATTTAGCAATAAACCTCTAAGATTTTTAGTAAACACACATTATCATGGTGATCATTCTGGTGGAAATGAAAATATGACTAAAGCTGGCGCTACCATTATTGCTCACGACAATGTAAAGAAACGTCTTGAAGCCAAACAACGTGACGGAAGCTTTAATCCCAAAGAAGCCCTCCCTGTAATAACATTTAATGATAAACTTAATATTACTATAAATGATGAAACTATTGCTGTGTTCCATGTAGCCAATGCGCATACAGATGGCGACGCTTTATTGTATTTTACAAAAAGTAATGTCTTACATACAGGAGATACTTACTTTAATGGTCGTTATCCCTATATTGATATAAATTCTGGTGGAACTGTAAACGGCTATATTGAAGCTGTAAAACGCGGTTTAATGGTTATTGATGAAGACACACAGATTATTCCTGGGCATGGCAAATTATCTAATAAAGAAGACTATAAAAGATTTTTGAAAATGCTTGAAGCTTTGAGAACTAATATTCAAAAAGAAATAGACGAAGGAAAAACTGAGGATGAAGTCAAAGCAAATACTAGTCTCACTAAAACTTATGACGATTTAGGTTTCGGTACTGGTTTTATCAATAGCGAAAAAATTAGACTTACTTTTTATAAAAGTTTAAGAGAAGAGTAATTCCTAAAAATCATTATACCAATTAAATATATCTGTTCGTACACCTATACTAAACCATAGCGTATTAGAATTAGTCGTTGAAGCTGTAATAGCCTCAGGATTAAAATCTCTGTAAATGATGTTTGTAAACAATTTTAAGTTGGTTGCTGGGTTAAGCAGAAAACCAGCTTGTATTTCTGTCATAAAACTATTGACTTTATTTCCTTGACCAATTCTTATCCCAGTATCACTCACCCGATTATCTTCATCTGCAAAAATATTACCTCCATAATTAAGACTATCTTCTGCTGTATTAAAATCAAAACCACGCTCACCAATTATAAATTTAGCGTCTGCGAACCAACGTTTATAGTTATAACGACCAATTAAAACCATTTCTCTAAAATTCGATCCCCAAAGATGTGCCATAGGCTGATTAAAGTTCGCGTAATTTAAAATGATAGAATTATGTGAATAAGTATATGGTCGTACCTGATTATATTCTGCCTGCAATAACAAATTATCTACCTTAAAAGCATTAAAATATTTAGCACCTAATTGAAAGCCGAATTTATTTTTCCAGCTTTTATCTCCACCAGTGACATCACTTAATGAAAATTCATCAACAATAAATTGACCGTATAAATTCACTTTATTGTTCCATTTGTACTTAGAACTTAAGCCTAATATAGCATTCCCAGCATCCTGACCTGTTTGAAATTCTATAGCTCTAAAAAAGATAATCGGATTTAAATAATTGACATCAAAACCTCTACCATTAGTATCTGCCCACATCACGGATTCAAATAAACCTATATTTAGACGTTTAGATACATTCCAACTTAGATAATGGTTAGCCATGTATTTAGTTAAAAATGCGCCACCTTCAACTACGTCATCTCTTACATCTTTTAGCCACATCCATGTACTAGTGTATTTTATTTTCCAAAAAGTGGCATTCAACTTTAAAAATGGATAAGGACTTGCCACATCACTTTGCAATAAAGAGCGGTAACCATCACCAATAAAGTTTTTACCATGACCAAATTGAATATTTAAAAAGTCTGCAGGAGTATAAGATAGATAGGCTTCTGCAACAGGATAATCATAAGAGTTTTCTTTAAAGCGCTTTGCGATACCTCGCCCAGGAATAATTGCAGGATCTGGTCCAAAGGCCTTTAGGCTCTCTGCATATTGATTAAAATAATCTGCAAATCGTCCTTGGCTTTCATAAACCGAAGCTGTTAAATTAAAACGCTTTCCTAAACCCGCTTGTATAAAAAGTCCTCTTGTATTATTCCATGTAGAACCAGAATCGGTTTCTGAATCTCTACCTACTTGTAAATCTAAAATAGGATCTACTGTAAACCAATAGTCTTCTGCCTGAACTTCAACTAAATGCTCATTGTACAATTTTCTTCCTAACCAAGAATCGGTTTCTTTAGCCAAACTTTCTTTTTCTGCTTTAATATCGTAATATCTAGCAACATCGCTATACAAAAATGGCTTAGCTGCAGTATGGCTGTTAGTGCCAATCGCATTCATTTCATCATCAAAACGCGCGTAATAAGAATGTGTAAATGGCACATTTAGTTGACTGTTATATTCTAACTTTTCATAAGGTTTCAATTCATCTGCAATGGCGTCAAACTCATTTGATAATGTCGCATTGAGACTATCTCTTTCTGTAAGTTGTACTTCTGTTGTTTTATCCGATGTTTTTACAGGCTCGGTAAGTGGTATCTCAATACTAATACTATACTGAACAAATGTTGCGTTACCGTTATAAGTTGCAGGTTTTATTTTTGGTAGTAATTTAAATACGCGTTTACTCTCTTCTTTTAATTCTTCATATATAGCATCTGCATAAATCACTTTAAACTCACCTTCTTTGTTGACTTCGAATAATACCCGAACATCACCTTTATACGCTTCATCAATAGCGATCTGAGGCACTTTAAAATTTTTATAGATAAAACTATTGAGCGTATAATTAAAACACGATTTTATGTGATCTACAACTTCCGTTTTGCACTCACTAAAGACAGGAGGTTTCTCATAGGTTGATAATGTTTGAGTAAAACCAAAAGAAGAAATTAATAGAATAGCAATACAAATAATGCGCTTCATAAACGGCTAAATTTTAATGGCCGAAAGATACTTATTTTTTTTAGTAAGACTAAAACCGTTATTGAAACAATAACGGCTTAATTATTTTTCTTTAAAGATTACTTATATTAATCTCTAGCATCATACACAATAGGAAGTGTGTAAATTACACCAACTGGCACATTACGTTGCAAACCAGGTTCCATCTTAGGTATTTTGTTAATAACACGTTTCGCTTCGTTTTCTAAAGCATGGTGTGGTCCTCTAATTTTAACATCGACAACATTACCATTTTCGTTTATAGTAAATTGTGTAGTTATTTTTTGTTTACCATAAATGCCATACTTAGAACCAATATCTGTATTAAACTTTCTATTAATTAGTTTTGCAATTTTTTCGGACATACATTTTTTTCGCATGTCGTTTGTTTTAAACCTTTCACATCCTGGATAAACTGGTGCTTTTTCAATTCTTGCAAAAGGTACAGGCGCCAAATCAACAGGTATTTCAATAACCTCTATAGAAGCTACGTCAACAGGTTCTGTTTGAGGAGCGGGAGCATCTGGTGTGTTAATAATTTTTTCTACAATGAGATGATCGTCTTCAACGACTTTTAATACATCTTTTACATCTATGCTCGGCAAGGGCTCTGGATCTTTTGGCTTAATGACTTCTTCAATAAAAGGTGGAGCATAGTCAATAACAATTGTTTCTGCAGTAACAGTATCATCGATAACTGTGATTTTTTTGTCTTGAAACTGCATTTCAAAAAGTGCGTAGGTGCCTAATAAACAAAGTATCAATCCTATTTGGAAATAAAGGATTGAGTTTTTTTGTAAATTTGCATCATGCTTGTGTGGTTTCTTTGCTTCGGTAGTGCTCTGACTAGCAATACCGAAGTCTTTTTTAGAATTTTTCATAATACGTATTATTTAAAATGTTAATATTATGAGAAAGTCGCAATAAGCATACCAAAACGAAAATCCCGTCCAATTAATTTTGAACGGGATTTTTATAATTAAAAAATATACTTTATCTAATCTTGTACTTGAAATACAATTGGGATAGAGAAAGGCATTACTACAGCCTTTCCTCTTTGTCTTCCTGGTTTCATTTTGGGTAATAAACCTATAACACGCTTTGCTTCTTTCTCTAGACCAGGATGTGGACCACGAGCATTAATACTTGTGATATTACCAGATTTATCTACTTTAAACGCAACAAAAATTCGTTTTTTACCAGGAGGCAATCCTAAATCACTAGCCAAATCGGTATTAAATTTCTTATTGATAAATTTATTCACCTTTTCATTCATACATGCTTTCTTGGCTGTATTTCCTTTTTTCTTTTCACAACCAGGAAATACTGCTACATTTTCAATCACTGAGAATGGCACTTCTATATCTTCCTCTACTTCTTCAACCTCTACTTCCTCTACTTCAACAATTTCTGTATCCATTTCTGTTTCAGTAGATTCTATAACTGTTTCTTCTACTTCTTCTTCATCTTCTACAACTTCAATAATCTCTGGAGCTGCTGGTGGTGGAGGTGGTGGAGGTGGTGGAGTAATAATTTGTTCTGTAATCGGTATTTCTTCGTCTAACTCGTCGTCTAAATTAAGGGAGTCTAATGCAATATCACTTTTATTGTGCGTCTTATAGTTAATAGACAAATAAGTAACTGCTAGCATTAATGCAAGACCAACTGCAAAGTATATTGAGCTATTGCGACTTACATCTGATTTTGGATTCTTCTTAGGTTCCATATTATTATATTTATTATAACGTCGCTAATTTAACTAAATAATAGTAAAAAAAACAAGGCTTTTTGTTATTTTAAATTATATCTGCTTATTTGTGTTGCAATTAATGTGCCAAGTATTACGCCTAAACAATTTGCTATTAAATCGTATGTATCGTAAGTTCTATTTGGGTTTAGTTTATGTTGCATTACTTCTAAAACCACACCAAACAAAATTAGGCATAAGAATACAATTACCAGATTTCTCTTTTTTTTCTTAGGCTTAAGGTAGGTTATCCAGAGAAAACCAAGACCTAAATAGGCAATAAAGTGATAGATTTTATCATCGAATGATGACCCTAAACTGGGTACACCATTCAAATTAATTAAGCTAGCAATAACCAATGCAATTGTATAAACTATGGCTATTGGCAATAGCAGTTTTCTAAGCACTTATAAGCGCTTTATAATCGTCTGCTGATAACAAATCGTCCGCTTGGGATGCATCAGAGAATTTTAATTTTATCATCCAACCATCTCCATAAGGATCTGTGTTTACTTTTTCAGGCTCATCTTCTAGACCTTCATTAAATTCTACAATCTCACCAGATAATGGTAAATATAAATCTGAAACCGTTTTAACAGCTTCAACCGTACCAAAAACTTCTTCGATATCTAAGGATTCGTCTAATGTATCTACTTCTACGTAAACAATATCACCAAGTTCTCCTTGTGCAAAATCTGTAATACCTACTGTAGCGATATCACCTTCAATTTTAATCCATTCGTGATCTTTGGTGTACTTTAATTCTGATGGTATATTCATTTTTATTGTTGTATAATATTAATGAAACAAAAGTAATTTTTTAATTGCTTCAATTCAAAATTAATTTCCGAAATTATAACGTATAGTAATTCCAGACCGTAAAGAGGTTTGTGGGAACGATGTAGAAATAGCAAAATCTGAAAAGGTATAATCGAAATAGAAAATAGCCGTTAAATTCTTACTAAACGCATAATCTGCTGTGTATTTAAATCCCCAAATTGTTTGACCAGCCGTAATTTGATTATTTTCTAGGTCTAAGTATCTAATAATGGTCTTGTTATCTCTTACAGAAATATCTGCTCGCATATTTAAGTCACTTACAATAATTTGTTTAGGACCAGCAAGTTCTGATCTAATTCTTAGGTCTTTTATTCTATATCCTAAACCAAGTGTATATTCTTTTCCTTGTATTTCGGTCATTAAATTATTATCAAAACTTAGGGACAACAGTCTATCTGTTTTAATTTCTGCTAAGACCTTAATTGAATTTTTCATTTCAAAGTCTAAACGAACTAAAGGACTAAACTGCTCTTCTAAGTTAATATTGCTGTACAGTGTTTGATTTTTATAATTACCCGCTTGATCTAAGGCGTCATCTGACTGATTACCATATTCCTCCCCTCTTATACCAGGAGTATAATCTAAATTAGTTCTAAACTGGTTAATTGTATATCTAGACCTGTAACCATGCTGAATAGAAAAACGTCTAAATGTTTTCTTAAACCATGGGATTTTCATTAAACCTGTATATTTTAAAGTCCAGTTTGGTATTGGCACATCTCTAAAAGCATTTGTACTTACTTTATCTGGGTTAGAGCCTTGATATGCAGATAAGAACGCAGGTAATAATACGCGTTGACTGTTTTTACCGAAACCTTCTGGATACCCATCTGCATCTACATTAAAAGGTGCAGCTCCATAAAATTCTCTCGCCAATCTATTTGCAATCACTAATCTATTTGACCTAAAATCATCGAATACAGCCGATTGATTTTCGTCACTTTTACTAAAGGCTGTTTTAATGAGGGCTGTTGAAATATTAAAGTTACCAAATGAATTAGTAATTAAATCTTCATATTCATCGCTCAATCCATCATTATCAATATCAATAGCTCTAAAGTTTTCAGTTATATTGTTGGCATAGGTTCTATTACCAATAAGGTCAATTTTTAAATCGCGCATCGGTTCAACATTAATCGAATAATCTAATGTTGTATTTTTAACTTCTGTATATTGTTGATTAAGATCTGGAAATAATGTTAACCACCCACTTTCTGCTGTTAAATCTCTAATGTTTCGTTGGCTTCCAAATGTATACCCAACGGTTGGTCTTAAAGTCCCTATAAAACCTGGAGTTGGCAAATAACCTGGCAAGAAAGTCCCATTATTCTCAGTATAACCAAACTGAATGCGCTTAACCATCGTTACCACATCAATCAATGTATTATAAGCCTTTTTACCTGTACTTAATTTATTAGGATCTGCCTGCCCATCCTTAGCAACTGAAGTGTCTGGTGTACCTGTACGTCGCTTTGCAGGTGCAGTTCTACCTCGTCCTCTACCTCTTGGGTTACCCTTTCTCACTAAACCTAATGTTTTGTATAAGGTTTCCATGTTAAGGGTTGTATTAATGTTATGTGTGTTTGAATTCTGAATGGAGTTTCCTAAATTATAAGTATTGAAAACACCAGGATTATCTGAATCTTCAACTTCTAAACCCGTATTTAAATCTGAACCTTTTTGCCATTGAAAAGCTCCATTATATGCATAAGTGGTTCTTAAGAAGCTTAAGGCAGGTATTTTGTAGAGTGGCAATTCATAATTAACTTGAAGCTGTTGTGTCTGAAAATTTGGATCACCAAAATCAAAGAAGCCATCCCATACATTGAGTTCTGGATCTTGTCTTCCATTAATACGATCATCTATAAAATAATTACGGACTATATTGGTATTGGCTGCTGTAAAATTTAAACTTAAGGCATCAGTTAGGTTATAATTTATTACATATTGAAAGTCGAATGTATAATTCCTTCTAAATAATTCTTCAATACCAATATTACTACCAGCTAATTCAACTTCTCTAAATTTCTGTTTGCTAAACTGTCTGTTAATATCTGTATTTATGGAGAAGCTAGAAGGCAATAAGTTAAGATTGAAGTCTTTTAAAATCTTCCAGTATTTGCCAGTAAACAGCGAATCATTCTTTTTAAATGGTTCTATCTTTACTGGTTCAAAAGAATAATTATAGTTTACACCAGCTCTAATATTTTGATCGAGCGCATTTTCGATTTCAAAATTGCGATGCTCGACTTTATTGTAGGAATAATTAAATGTTAAGTTTTCAACATCATAAAAACGTTTTTTAGAATCTCCTGTTCTTTGTTTTCTAACACCAATAAAATTAATGCTTTTTCTCTTGGTATAATCTTCAGATTGTGTTCTTATGCGTTCTTCTTCTTCACCAGACTCTGCAGCATCTAATCGAGAATCTAATGTGAGATCATTATAAAATTGATCGTACTTTGGAGTTACCAATTCTTCACTCTGTGAATAATTAAATGGAATTTGTACTCCCCATTTTTTTGGCAATAATTGCCCTAATTGCATATTTGTAACTACATCATATTGCTGCACATCTTCTAAACTTCGCTCATTAGGCCCTTGCTCAATACCTCCAAAACCTATTGTGCTTCTTCGACCTGTAGCATTAATATCTGCAAAATCTGCAATATTAGAATCCATACTTACAACTGCTGCCCAACCACCTTCATTTTCTAAGTCTGACATTCTTAATTCATTATACCAAACCTCACCACATGCATCCATTGTTGTAGAACCAGAGTTCTTCACACCGACCATTAACACTCTAATATTACCAAAATTTGGATTTCCTTTTACTGCTATACGTTGTTGCTTAGCACTAATTAACACATCATCAAATGGCACATCTCCATCGACTAATGGTGTTTCATTTAATTGTCCGTCAAGCACATTATAGTACGTAGGTTCTTCATCACCTAATGTTCCTGCAGAAATGCCTAATGCTTTAATCTTCTGTAAAAATTCGAGAGGAATATTTATTTCATTCTCATCTGGCCAAATTTGCTCTTCTATTGTACCTTCTGCAAAATCAGTTGGCAATAATGGTACTTCTATTTGGTAAAAATTTTGTGTAAAATCATTACCCATTCTAATAAAAGCAACTAATTCACCTGGATCTAAAGTGGATCCTTCTTGAGCTTCTGCATGTAAAAACATTCGAAGTTTTTTATACTGACGCATATCTACATTAATATTCTTAAACACACCACGAGAATCTGTTGGTTCTAAATCACAGACTTGTAACACTAAAGACTGCTCATTTTGTCTAACAATAGTATTGTTGTTATTTAGCTCTTCTCGTCGTACTCCTGGTGGAATCACATAATCACCATCATTTTCTTGAACACCAACAATAGCTACATTAAATTCTGCATTTGTACTGTTATTTGTTGCGTCACTATCTAAATCTAAAGTATAGCGTCTCCAATCACTACGTACTAAATCTAAAGACGCAAATCGAAGTACAGTGTTTTCAGTAAATTCTCTTAAATATAAACGAGCAAAACGTACCGAACGAATATCACTTATTCCTCCAACGGCATTAGTTGGTTCGTTTATTGGCAATCTATATTGGTACCAAGTAACCTCTCTTTGATCACCGTTTGGTAAAGTTACATTTCTTACCTTAACATCATTAATCTGAGGGTTATCAATGTTAAGATTGGCCGGATTCATATCTACTTCATACTCATAATAACTATCAATAGTATTCATTGTATTATCTCGGTTGATATCTTCAACATCTGGCTGTGTGGTTGACCCTCTATTGGTATCTGTAAATATATCTGGTGTATTTCCTTGTTGACCGTTGTACCATTTATAACGTTCAAAAATATCACCATCTGTATTTAAGTAATATGTATAGTTATCCCTTGCAGGATCTTCGCCAAAATTGTTAGCTCCGAAAACTTGAGTTAGCATTTGGCTTTCTTCAGCATCATCATAGCCATCATAACCTACATCTTGATTCGCCCTTTCTGCTCCTGTAGTTGCAAACGTATAAATTAAAGACTGATTTTGAGGCACTATATAAGGACTCTGTAATGTTGGTAGTTGTTGTTGAATTGTAGTGATATCACCATCTTCTGGTAATCCATTTTCATATTGTTTTTTGCCATCCTTTAGTACGTCCTCAGAAATGTTACCTAAATTAATAGTTAACTTTCCACCTGAGTTTGATGGATTATCTAAAAACGGATCTTGAATCCAAAACTCAATATATTCTACATTAGCTTGTTCAAAATCTGTTGAAGTAATTTGCCTCGTAATCCCTGCCCAACTTTGATTAGGGTTAAGTATATTGTCCACTTCATTAGGATCAAAATTATAAGGTCCACGTTCCGTTGGGTAATACGATAAATCTAGCGTATTAATTACTGACGTTTGCCCTTGTACAATATCAACCTGAGGAAATATTTCTTCTATAAATACACGTCTGGTATATAAATCTGAAACATCATCATCTGTAATACCATCTGGTCTTTGATTACTGTAAAAAATAGGATCAATAGTGTACCAGTTTAAAAATGCTCTACCATAACCATTATCAATACCATTAGCATCAGTACCAGGAATAGTATTTGGTAATTCTTTAGGACGACTAGATAAAGACCAAGACAAAGGGCTTAATAAGTCTATTGATCCTTGTGTGCCTTCAAAATCATCGATATAAGCTGTGGCTTCGCCATTAAAATCTGTACCCTTTGGTGCTCCAGGTAATAAGTAAGCAAACTCACCTCTAAGGGAAAGGTTAGAAGGCACATCTGTATCTACATTAGGAAGTTTATTTGCTAATCGCGTTAAAAACGGTACTTCAGTAGAATAGTTTCCATTAAGCCCGAATATCGTATTGTTTATTGGCTCACTATTAAAATTAGCCTTTTGTGTAATTGGTCGTTCGTTTAAATTTAACAATGTTGCACCTAAAACAAAGTTGTCATTAAATTGGTGCTCAACATTTATACCTGTAAAGCGTCTGGTTTGCTGTCCGAAAACCGCATTGTTTTCTACAGAAACATCTATTGGAGTATTTGATGCTTTTAAAGCTTCGTCTAATATTTCAACACGTCCTAATTGATAATTTACCGTATAATCCACGCCTTCTACAAGCAAACGTCCACCAGCAGTAACTCTTACTGAACCTCTAGGTACATTAAATGCTCCTATAGGTATTCCGCCATCACCTCCGCTACTTTTAAAACGTCCTTTGATTTGAAACTTATTTTTTTCGACCTCATCTAGAGCTTGCGTCTTAGTAGATTTATAAAGTAAATCGTAAACGTATTTTTCTTGATTTAAATTGGTGTAGGTATCTTGTTCGTAATCGATGTCATTATTATTTGGGTTGCCATCATCATCTAAAACATCGAACAAATAACGCCCAAAAGGTTCTGCTTTTGTAAAAATAATTTTACCGTTTTGCGATAGTACTGTTTGACCTTCAACATAATCAAAGAAACCATCTCCTCCTTCTTGAGGGTCATTGTTGAAATTTAATCGGTCTAAATGGAAAAGTCTAATTAATGGTGTTTCATTAATCACAGTATCATCTCCAGAAAATGGAGTGTTATTATCAAAAGGAGGAAACGCTGTTCCTTCTACTGGTCTTATATAGTTTAATGCGGAAGCTTCTGTATAAAAAATGTTCAGTCTAAAGTCTTCTTGACCTAATTGAAACGCTCCAGTATCGTAGATGTTTTTCATCATTAAATCCCAAATTGGTTGATCTACAGACGTCACTGCACTTTTCAACATTTTTAAGACTAAACTTTGATTGTTTACAACCAAATTTCCGTTTAAACCATCGCTAAACTGAGTAGCCTCAACACCATCGTTTGCAAATTCACCAACCTGAAAAACTTCACCACCAATCGTATATTGAAAGGCAACTGCTAATACTTCATCATTAAGTAATCTTTGATTTAAGGATATATATCCTAAATCTGAATTTAAAACATATTCTTGTCCTTCTTGTAACTTTCTTGCGGCTTCTAATTTACCATAATCAAAACCTTCGTTTACTGGGACGTTAATTCCTGATTCGACATTAGTTATATTTCTAACTGCATCTGCTAACAAGGAACCTGCACCACCAATATTTGTTGGGTCGAAATCGTTGTTTTTATTATTTGGAAGTGCTCCTGGATTATTTACAAAACCACCTGGCAAGGGTTGTAAACCAATATTTTCTGCTTCAGACTCACCTAAATCTTGAAATGCAACA
Organism: uncultured Winogradskyella sp.; assembly: GCF_963975125.1. Classification (GTDB taxonomy): domain Bacteria; phylum Bacteroidota; class Bacteroidia; order Flavobacteriales; family Flavobacteriaceae; genus Winogradskyella. The sequence goes on from NZ_CAXBGB010000011.1 coordinate 26,019, forward strand.
ATATTTCTAACGTTTTCTGTTTGATTATTTCTATTGGTAACCCAAACTTCTACTCTAGTAATTTTAAGCCCTTGGTTGTCTATAAATGGGTATTGCAATAATGCTTTATCATAATTATCTCTAAAGTATTGTGCTAAATAGAAGTGCCTGTTTTCATCATAGTCTCTGGCAAAGAATTCGAACTCTTCAACAGTTCCGCCACCTTGAGCTGTAACTGATCTCGATTGAGATTGTTGCTCTGAGAATACAGCTGTTACTCTAGTCTTTCCAAATTGTAATTCTGTTTTAACACCAAAAAGACTCTGAGCTCCTGTGATTAAAGAACTGTTTAATGGCATATTAACATTACCAACTTCTATCTTACGAACAATATCATCTTCGGTTGGAGTGTACTCTAATTTTACAAGCTGTTGAAAATCGAAAGTGGCTTCAGTGTCATAATTTGCAGTTACCTGTAGTCTAGTACCAACTTTACCAAGTAAGCTTAGGCTTATTCTTTGGTCAAAATCAAATGTAAAATTGGTTCTATTTCTTGGCGAAAAAGAGGGATTGTCTTGTTTAGAGAATAATACGCCTAAATCGACTTCGACAGAACCTTGAGGAATAACATTTATGGTATTACCACCAAAAATAGTTTCGAATAACCCTGAATTTACATAAAACTCTGGCAATAAATTCTTTCGATCTTCTTCTGAGCCTTCTTTTTGGCCAGCTGCGGCATCAGCCATTCGTTTGTAATACTCCTTTAACTTTTCTTGTAAAACTAGTTTTTGAAATTCTTCTGGAGTTAGAATTAATGGATAATTAGTATTGAAATTCCCTATTTTTTCGGTGTAGATATAACGGTCTAAAATAGGGTCGTAAGTGTATTTTGAAACAATACTAATTGGGTTTGGCATGTTGAGCTTTCCAAAAGCAAAGGTTGTTTTTGTTGTATCTTGTTCTTGTTCCGTTTCTTGAGCAAAGACAGATGTACTTATTAGCATCATAAGTGCTAATAGGTAATAAAAACTGAATGAGTTAAGTTGAGTATAGCTAGTTTTGTTCAATTGCATTATAAGTTTTTTAGAGCTTCTTTAATAATTTGCTCTACAAAGGCATCTGGTTGGGCTTGTAAAATTCTATCAACCACTTTTTCTGATTGTTTTTTGTTAAATCCTAAAACATCTAAAGCAGATAACGCTTCATCTTTATGTGTATTGTTTGGTATTAAAGAAAGTTCGTCTATACCATAGACTTTTAACACTTTGTCTTTTAAATCTATAATAACTCGCTGTGCTGTTTTTAATCCAATACCTTTTATACTTTGAATTAAAGCCACATCTCCAATAGCAATTCCTTCTTTAACTTGTTCTGGAGTTAATGAAGATAACATAGTACGTGCAATATTAGCGCCTATACCACTTACAGAAATAAGTAACTTAAATATTTCGCGTTCTGTTTTAGAAGAAAAACCATAAAGGCTATTCGAATCTTCTCTTACTTGAAGATACGTATATAGCTTTATATTTTCTCGATTAGGAATTTGCGAAAATGTATGAAGTGAAATATTAATAAAATATCCTACACCATTGCAATCTATAACAACATCAGTCGGATTTTTTTCAACAAGTTTGCCCTCTATGTGTGTAATCATTTATTGCCAAAGGTTAAAAAACCAAATGTAATAAAATTATTTACATTACAAAGACAAGATAAAGACTAAGAAACCAACTATTTCTGCTGTCTTTTCTCTCGTTGTTGAGCATCGATAACCGAAATTGCCGTCATATTTACAATTTCATCAACACTAGCTCCTAATTGTAAAATATGCACTGGTTTTGCCATACCCATCATAATCGGGCCAATAGATTCCGCTTTATTAAGCTCTTTCAGTAACTTGTATGTAATATTTGCAGAGTCTAAACTTGGAAAAACAAGGGTATTCACTTTTTTACCCGCTAATTTAGAAAATGGAAAAATATCTTGAAGCATTTTTGAATTTAGGGCAAAGTCTGTTTGCAACTCTCCATCTACAATCATTTCTGGATATGCTTTATGGAGATATGCAACAGCATCTCTCACTTTTTCTGCACGTGGATTATCTGAAGATCCAAAATTTGAATATGAAATCATAGCCGTTACTGGTTCAATTCCAAACATTTTAGCAACTCTATAAGTCATTCGAGCAATCTTCGCTAAATCCTTTGCATTAGGATCAATATTTATTGATGTATCACTAAAAAACATTGGACCACGCTGTGTCATCATTATATTAGTTGTAGCAACTCTAGAAATCCCATTAGCCATACCAATTAACTCTAGCATAGGTTTTACTACAGAAGGATAATTACGAGAATACCCAGTAATTAGAGCATCTGCATCACCTTCATTTACCATCATTGCCGCATAATAATTACGCTCTCTCATTTTTTTTTCTGCAGAATAGATGGTAACTCCTTGTCGTTTGTGTTTTTTCCAATACGCTTTTGCATAACGGTTTTTACGTTCGGTCTCTTGGTCTGATTTTGGATCTATAATAGGAATCTCTGCATCGAATTCTATCTCTTCCATTAAACTAATTATAGCTTCTCTTCTTCCTAAAAGAATTGGATGTGCAACACCTTCATCATAGGCGATTTGGGCTGCTTTAAGTACATCGAGTTGATCGGCTTCAGCAAAAACAACACGTTTAGGGTTAGTCTTAGCTCTACTTAAGAGCATACGTACTAATTTATTATCTGAACCTAAACGTTCTAGTAAAGAATTTCTATAACGATCCCAATCTTCTATCGGCTCTTTTGCCACACCACTTTCCATTGCTGCTTTTGCCACAGCAGGTGGGATTTCAGCAATTAATCTTGGATCGAATGGTTTTGGAATAATATAGTCTTTACCAAAAGTAAGACGTGTTTCTGCATAAGCAATATTCACTTGTTCTGGCACTGGCTCTTTGGCTAAATTAGACAATGCCTTAACGGCAGCCATTTTCATTGCTTCATTAATCTTTGTCGCTCTAACATCTAAAGCACCTCTAAAAATAAAAGGAAATCCTAATACATTATTAACTTGGTTAGGATGGTCACTACGACCAGTTGCCATTATAATATCATCTCTAGTATCTACAGCAAGCTGATATTTTATCTCAGGATTAGGGTTCGCAAGGGCAAATACAATCGGGTTTGCATCCATTGATTTAAGCATTTTTGGTGTTACGATATCTGGTTGTGATAAACCAATAAACACATCTGCATTCTCCATTGCTTCGTCTAAAGTCTCAATCTTTCTGTCTGTCGCAAATTCTGCTTTTTGAGACGTAAGATCATCTCTATCATTTCTAATAACGCCTCTACTATCTAGCATTACAATATTATCGCGTTTAGCACCAAATGCCTGATATAATCGTGTACAAGAAATTGCAGCTGCACCAGCACCACTCACCACAATTTTCACTTCTTCAATGTTTTTTTTAGCAATTTCTATTGCATTCAATAATGCAGCAGCAGAAATAATTGCCGTGCCGTGCTGGTCATCGTGCATTACAGGTATATCTAACTCTTCCTTTAATCTGCGTTCTATTTCAAAAGCCTCAGGAGCTTTAATATCTTCGAGATTAATGCCACCAAATGTTGGGGCAATATTTTTTACTGTTTCTATAAAAGCATCAACATCTTCAGTACCTATCTCAATATCAAATACATCAATATCAGCGAATATTTTGAAGAGCAATCCTTTCCCTTCCATTACTGGCTTAGAAGCTTCAGGACCAATATTTCCCAATCCTAAAACAGCTGTACCATTAGAAATTACAGCAACTAAATTTCCTTTTGCTGTATATTTATAAACGTTTTCAACATCTTTTTCAATCTCTAAGCAAGGTTCTGCTACACCTGGAGAATAGGCCAGAGATAAATCGCGTTGAGATGCATACTTTTTAGTAGGTACAACTTTTATTTTACCAGGTGTAGGTTTGGCATGATATACTAATGCTTCAATGCGCTTATTTTGTTTACTCATTATCTAAATGGATTAAGCCGCAAAGATACGCAATGAAATTTGGTCTTTAAAGTCTAATAGTTTCTGAAAATATCCGTTAATTAGCTATACTATCAGCCAATTACTATTAATGAAAAAAATTATTTTATTAGTTCTACTTATTTCAAGTTTTAAAACTATTGCACAAAACACTAAAAAAATCATCTTGATTGATGAAGATACCAAAAAAGTAATTCCCTTTGCTAATATTGTTTTCAATAGCAAGGATTACAAAGGAACTTCTACAGATATTGATGGTGTTTTTTATGTTACTTCTAACATAGAAAACATAACCATAAGCTATATTGGTTATGAAACGAGGGTTTTAAAAGTTAGTAACATAAAGACTCAATTTATAAAGTTGAAACAAAAAACTAGCGAGCTTGATGAGGTAGTTATTAATAATTCTGAAAATCGGGCACATCGCATTATTAGAAACGCTGTCTCCAATAAAGACATTAACAATCCCGAAAATTTAAAATCTTTTACCTATAAATCTTATGACAAAATTATAGTGACTAGCGGAAAGCAAAAAAAAGAAAAAGATTCTTTAATGGAAGCTATAGAAAAAGTAATGAAAGGGTCTTATTTTTTCATTACCGAAACCATTGCCAAACACAAATATTTAAAACCGAGATTTTCTGAAGATAGTGTTATAGCCACAAAATCCTCAGGTTTTAAAAATCCGAATTTTGCTTTGTTGGCAAATAGCTTTCAGCCATTCTCTTTTTACGAAGAACATATTTCTCTTTTTGAAACTAATTATCTAAATCCTATTTCTAAAGGAAGTACCAAAAAATACAAATTCAGATTAAAAGAGAAATATGTTAAAGGTGAGGACACGGTTTTTGTCATTGCTTTTGAACCAAAAACAAACAGAAATTTTGAAGGCTTAAAAGGGTTACTTCAAATTAACTCTAACAAATATGCTGTGCAAAGTGTGGATGCCACAACGTTTAATTCTGGAACGTTAGATGTTACCATTCAACAGAAATACAACTTTATTGAAAACAAATATTGGTTCCCAGAACAGCTTAATTTTGAAATTACTGTTGGTGCTGGTTTAGGGAGTCTTAAATATGTTGGAAAAAGTTATTTATCTGAAATTACTCCAAATGCTGATTTAAATAAAAAAGATTTCCCTTTTGTTTCTACTACTTTACCAGAAGGTGCTAGTACAAAAGATGCTACTTTTTGGAATTTAAATAGACGTGACACTTTAGAAATAAATGAAAAGCGAACCTATGTATTTATCGACAGTATCAGTGAAAAAATAAAATTAGAGAAGCTTTTTGATTTATTCCCAAGTTTAGTGAAAGGCCGTATTCCTCTTAAATATATAGATATTGATATTACTAAACTGGCGAACTTTAATCGTTTTGAAGGCAATCGATTAGGATTGGGATTCTTTACAAACGATGATATTTTTGAGCACGTTTCTATTGGTGGTTATGCAGGTTATGGTTTTAGAGACAACACATGGAAATATGGTGGAGAATTACAAATTGATGTTCCTGGTAAAAAAGACATTTCTATAAGTTTAAAATATACAAAAGATCTACGAGAAACAGGTGCATACTCCGGAAACAGAATAAACAATCCGTTTAGTCAAAGAACTTGGATCGCTAACCAAATGGATGCTATAGAATCATACAGTATAGATACTAATATGAAACTATTTAGAAACTTAAATTGGTCTCTAGGATTTAATACTGCTGATATTACACCACTTTACGACTACCAATTTAACACTAATAACATCGCAATCACTAATTACACAAATACAGAATTTAATGTAGGTATTGGATACCATGTAAATGAGAAATTGGTAAATATGTTTGGCCTTACAACAAGAGTGCCTAATGACGCTCCTATTTTTAATCTCATTTATTCTAGAGGTCTAAAAGGGGCTATTAATGGTGATTTTAGTTATAACAAATTACGTTTTACCTTAGATCATAGTTTTATAACCAAAGGACTTGGCCGAACGACTTATCGATTAGATTTGGGTTATATTGATAGATCGATTCCATATGGATTATTGTTTACTGGAGAAGGTAGTTTTGATAAGAAAATACCGTTTGTGATGCAGAATTATTTTCAAACTTCAACACCTTACGAGTTTCTTTCAGATAAGTATGCACATTTATTTGCGACGCATAATTTCGGGAGATTACTTAACAATAAAGGCTATTTTCAACCTGATATTTTACTCCATAATAATCTTGGAATAGGAAATTTAGACGATTCTTTTCGCCATCAAAACATTGAGTTTAAAACTAAAGAAGAATTATTTTTAGAAACAGGTTTAGAGCTTCAAAATCTTATTAAAATACCTATTGGCGAATTAGGTTTTTTTGGTATTGGTGTTGGTGCTTTTTATCGCTATGGTTATCACAATCTCGAAAAATCTAGTGATAATTTTGCTTTTAAATATTCTCTTGGGTTTAGTTTTAAGTAAAAGACTAATCCTTCAAAAACCCAATATTACGTTCCAAACCAGAAAATTTAGTCCGCTTCACAGCCGATTTCTGAAACACTTTTTTAAAGGTATCTTCTGTAATTTCTTCCCAATCCTTTTTGGTCATATCCAATAATTCTGGATGTGGATTAAATAAAGGTTCATTGTGTGATTTTGAAAACCGATTCCATGGGCAAACATCTTGGCAGATATCGCAACCAAACATCCAATCATCCAATCTGTCTTTAAATTCTGTTGGCAAATTATCTTTAAGTTCTATTGTGAAGTATGAGATACATTTGCTTCCATCGACAACATAAGGTTCTGTAATGGCTTCTGTTGGGCAAGCATCTATACAAGCGGTGCAAGTGCCACAATGATCTGTTGTTGCATGGTCGTATTCTAATTCTAAATCAATGATTAATTCGGCAATAAAATAGAAAGAGCCTATTTGTTGTGTTAATAGATTACTGTGTTTACCAATCCAACCTAAACCAGATTTTGCTGCCCAAGCCTTATCTAAAACTGGCGCAGAATCTACAAAGGCACGTCCTTCGACGTCTCCAATTTCATTTTGAATAAAATGTAATAACGATTTCAATTTGTCTTTAATTACAAAATGATAATCGGTTCCGTAAGCATACTTAGAAATCTTATACGAATCTTCGTTTTGAATTTTCGAAGGATAATAATTCAATAATAAAGAGACTACACTTTTAGAACCTTCGACTAGTAAAGTTGGGTCCAAACGCTTATCGAAATGGTTTTCCATATAACGCATTTCGCCATTCATATTCTTATTAAGCCAATCCTCTAATCTAGGCGCTTCATCTTCTAAGAATTCAGTTTTACTAATACCACAAGACAAAAAACCGAGGCGTTTGGCTTCGGTTTTGATGAGTTCTGTGTATTTGGTTTTGTTATTTATCATCATATGAGATTCTGAAACGAGTTTAGAATGACAATCAAATTAAAATAAGCCGCCTTGCGTTGGTCCTTTAGCTTTTCCTAAATGCTGATAGGCAAGTTCAGTAACTTCACGACCACGTGGTGTGCGCATTATGAAGCCTTCCTGTATTAAAAAAGGTTCGTAAACTTCTTCAATAGTTTCTGTACTCTCACTAACTGCCGTTGCAATAGTGCTGACACCAACAGGACCACCTTTAAACTTTTCGATAATAGTCCTTAAGATTTTGTTATCCATTTCGTCTAAGCCATGTGCATCTACATTCAATGCTTCTAAAGCAAACTTAGCAATCTTTATGTCAATTTTGCCATCGCCTTTTATTTGAGCAAAATCTCTAACACGTCTCAACAAAGCATTAGCAATTCTAGGTGTTCCTCTACTTCTTCCTGCTATTTCAATAGCTGCCTCCATAGAAGTTGGCATATTTAAAATTGATGCACTTCGCTGTACTATAGTGGTTAATAAATCGGTTTTATAATATTGTAAACGACTTTGAATTCCGAAACGTGCACGCATTGGTGCTGTTAACAATCCAGATCGTGTTGTGGCACCAACTAAAGTAAAAGGGTTTAAATTAATCTGTACTGTTCTGGCATTTGGACCAGATTCAATCATAATGTCTATTTTGTAATCTTCCATTGCTGAGTATAGATACTCCTCTACAATAGGGCTTAACCGATGAATCTCATCAATAAAAAGCACATCACGATCCTCAAGGTTTGTTAGTAAGCCTGCTAAATCTCCTGGTTTATCTAAAACAGGGCCTGAAGTTACTTTAATACCAACATCTAACTCATTTGCTAATATATGAGCTAAAGTCGTCTTTCCTAAACCCGGAGGTCCATGAAACAACGTGTGATCCAATGCTTCTTCTCTAAGATTAGCTGCCTGAACAAAAATCAATAAATTTTCTAATACCTGTTCTTGTCCTGTAAAATCATCAAACGTTAAGGGTCTTAATTTCTTTTCAACATCAAGTTCTTCGGGACTGAAATTATCGTTGGATGGATCTAGGTTTTCGTTCATGGTCAGTTCCCATGAAACTGGGAATCTCTTTTAAGTTATCTTTTAATTCTCAAATATAAAGAAAAAGACCTTTAGAAAGATTGAACTATCCAAAGGTCTTTTTATATTTATTAAGAGATTCCTGCATTACTCATGAATTCTTATCTAATAATATTGAATTCGAGAATCTTTTATTTCGCAGGTATTTGTTTAATGTTGCAATTCCTCTTCTCCTTCTTTCATTGGCACATTTTGAGGTACAAAATCTTCGTCATGTCCTGGCTTACTATAATCGTAAGACCAACGGTACACATGAGGAATTTCACCTGGCCAATTACCATGTATGTGTTTTATAGGTGCTGTCCATTCTAAAGTATTAGATCTCCATGGGTTCTGTACCGTTTTCTTTCCGAAGAAAATACTACTGAAGAAATTATATAAGAATACCAGTTGAAAAATACCTCCAACGATAGCAAATATTGTAATAACAACATTGGCATTAGCTGTATCATCAAATAATGGAAAATTAGAATTAGTGTAGTAACGTCGTGGTAAGCCAGCCATACCTATAAAGTGCATTGGGAAGAATACTCCATAAGCACATATAGCTGTTACCCAGAAATGTAAATAGCCTAAGTTTTTATTTAACATACGACCAAACATTTTAGGGAACCAATGATAAATTCCTGCAAACATTCCATAAAGTGCAGATATACCCATTACTAAGTGGAAGTGAGCGACAACGAAATATGTATCGTGTACATTTATATCTAATGCACTATCACCTAAAATTATCCCTGTTAAACCACCTGTAATGAATGTAGAAACTAATCCTATTGAAAACAGCATAGCTGGATTCATTTGTAGATTACCTTTCCATAGTGTAGTAATATAGTTAAATGCTTTTACAGCTGAAGGAATAGCAATCAATAAGGTTGTAAATGTAAATACAGAACCTAAGAATGGATTCATACCAGAAATAAACATATGATGACCCCAAACAATTGTAGATAAAAATGCTATTGCTAAAATTGAAGCAATCATAGCACGGTAGCCGAAAATGGGTTTACGTGAGTTAGTAGCAATAATCTCAGAGGTTATACCTAATGCTGGTAATAATACAATATATACTTCAGGATGTCCTAAGAACCAGAATAAATGCTCGAACAATACAGGAGAACCACCTTGATAATGTAATACTTCTCCTTGAATAAATATATCTGATAAGAAAAATGACGTACCAAAACTTCTATCCATTATTAATAATAACGCTGCAGATAATAATACTGGAAAGGAAACAACACCAATTATAGCAGTAACAAAGAACGCCCAAATTGTTAATGGTAATCTTGTCATTGACATACCTTTTGTACGTAAATTAATTACAGTAACAATATAGTTTAATGATCCCAGTAATGATGATGCAATGAAAATTGCCATAGATACTAACCATAAGGTCATACCCATACCTGAACCTCCTTGCGCCATAGGTAAGGCTGATAATGGAGGGTAAATTGTCCAACCTGCTGCAGCTGGACCAGCTTCTACAAATAATGAAATAATCATTATTACACTAGAAAGAAAGAATAACCAATAGGATATCATATTAAGAAACCCAGAAGCCATATCTCTTGCTCCAATTTGCAATGGAATTAATAAGTTACTAAATGTACCACTTAAGCCAGCTGTTAAAACAAAGAACACCATTATGGTTCCGTGTATGGTAACTAGGGCTAGATATATATCAGCATCCATAACACCATCTGGTGCCCATTTACCTAATAAGGCTTCAAACAATACATTTGGCTCTTCTGGCCATGCAATTTGCATACGGAACATTATTGACATTAAAACACCAATAACACCCATAATAGTACCTGTTATAAGGTACTGTTTTGCAATCATTTTATGATCTTGGCTAAATATATATTTAGTTACAAAAGTCTCTTTGTGATGATGTACGTCGTGATCGTCGTGACCGTGTGTATCTGCTGTTGCTGACATAATCTCTTTATCTATTGCTTAAAAATGATTTTTAATTTTAGTTTAATGAATTTGCAAATATTTTTTGCTCACTCATCCAAGCGTCGTATTCTTCTTGTGTTTCTACAATAATCTTCATTTGCATATTGTAGTGCGATTTTCCACAAATTTTATTACATAATAATAAGTAATCGAATTCGTATGGCTCTAAAGCTTCTTCACCTTTCGCTGCTAAAGCCTTACTCTTTTCAGTTCTGATTGTATTGATATTATAAACTTTATCAATCATATCAGGATTCTGACGCATATCTGCTGTAGTAATCGTTGGTGTAAAACCGAATTGTGTTACCATACCTGGTACGCAGTTCATCTGAGCTCTAAAGTGCGGCATATATGCTGAGTGCAATACATCTTGAGAACGCATTTTGAATAATACGGGTTGACCTACTGGTAAATGCAATTCTGATACAATGACATCATCTTGTGCATTTGGGTCATCTTCTGCTATACCTAAAATATTAGCTCTATCTAAATCAATTAGTCTTACATTAGCCTTACCAAGTACGTTATCATTACCACTATATCGCACTTTCCAGTTAAACTGTTGTGCGTATAATTCAATAATCAAGGGATCTTCCTCTTCATTAACATTCATAATGTCATTCCAAGTGAATAAACCCCAAATAATTAAACCCGCTAAAACAATTACAGGAATAATAGTCCATATCGCTTCTAATAAATTATTATCTGCGTAAAACAAGGCTTTTCTTCCCTTTTCACCTTTATATTTAAAAGCGAAATAGTGTAGCAAAAATTGAGTTATAGTTTGCACTATAAAAATGATAATCATTGAAATTATCATAAGGTTATCTATATCAGGCCCATGCGCCGATGCCGCATTAGACACTAATGGTAAATCACCTAGATACCAAAAACTAGCTATAGTTATGGCATAGATGAATACTAAGAATCCCATCATTAAGTAGCCATTTAGCCTGTTGTCATTATCATCCGCAATTTGCGTATTTGATGAACCAACTTGAGCCAAATCAAAAATCTTTACCATTTGCCATAAGGCAACAGCAACAAAGAGTACAATTATAATAGTTAATAAAGCAGTCATTATCGTTTCTGTTCTTATTTAAAATTAATAATGGAAATGTTCACTTTCCTTAATAAATGGATTTCCTTTTGCCAGTAATGGGTATTTGCCAAGTGCTTTAAACACAATAAGTATAAATACCCCTCCAAATAGTAATACTGCGCCTATTTCTGGAACACCTATAAACCATCTATCACCAACTGTTCCAGGCATAATCATATTGAAAATATCTACATAGTGACCACATAGAATTACAATACCTGCCATAACAACAAACCAAGGAATACGTTTGTAATCACTATTCATTAATAATAATAGCGGGAATATAAAGTTCATTGCTACCATACCAAAGAATGGTAAATTATAATCTTCAATACGTGTTACGAAGTAAGTTACTTCTTCTGGTATATTTGAATACCAGATTAACATGAATTGTGAAAACCATAGGTAGGCCCAGAAAATACTGAAACCAAACATAAATTTAGCTAAATCGTGAATATGGCTATCATTTACATATTCTAATAAGCCTTTAGATTTTAAGTAAATCGCAATCATCGCAATCACAGTTATACCACAAACAAGCATACCTGATAATACATACCATCCAAATAAAGTACTAAACCAGTGAGGATCTACACTCATTATCCAATCCCAAGACATTATTGATTCTGTATAGATGAAGAATACTAAGAATGCTGCAGAAATTCTGAAGTTCTTTTTAAAGTTTCTATTGTCGTTTACATCGGCATTATCTTGCGCAACCGAAAACTTTCTAGAAAAATATCTATATAAAGACCAACCTCCTAAGAAGATAATACCTCTTATAAAAAACCATGGTTTGTTTAACCAACTCTCTTTACCTTGAATTAGAGCATCATGAGCTAGAACATCTGGATCTAACCAAACAAATAAATGCTTATCTGCTAAAAATGCAATAGCTAAAACTATTAATCCACCAGGAAATACATAAGTCGTAATACCTTCCATTACTCTAAATAATACAGGCGACCAACCAGCTTGAGATGCGTGTTGAACGGCATAAAAGGCTAATACACCTAAGGCAATCATAAAGAAAAAGAATGCTGCTACATATAATGCAGACCATGGTCTATTATGTATTTTATGTAGTTCATGTTCTTCATGAGTCATTTTATGTCCATCTTCAACATTACCTTCTTCACCATGACTTTCTTCAACCTGAGCAGCAGATTCACCATGAGCTTCAACTGCATGCGCGTCACCATGATCGACTTCATTAGCAAGAAACTCAGTTATGTTGTCTTCATTATAGCTCTGAGAGTCTATAAAGCCATAACCAACACCTAATGATCCTATGACAATTAAGATGATAGCCCCTATTTTTAATCGATTTGAAATTTTATATTCCATTTATATAATCTTTATCTAAATCTTATTTTTCTAAATCAGTTTTTAGCTTTTCAACATAAGCTACAACTTGCCAACGTTCAGTTTCGTTCAATTGGTTAACATAAGAACCCATAGTATTCTTACCGTAATATATAACATGGTAAATACTACCTGCTGTGATTGCTCTACCTGCATCATCATAGCCAGGAACTCCTAATATTTTTTCGCGCTGAACCAATTTACCCTGACCATCACCTTTAGTGCCATGACAAATACCACAATAAATATCATATAGTATTTTACCTTCAGTAAAATTAACTTGTTTAGAATCTAAAGGATTATTCAATGTTGTCTTAGCATATTCATAACCTTCCATTGTGTTCTTAATTTCGAATGGCAAAGGCTGATTTCTAGGAATTGTTCCTTCTGCAGGAATTTGTGCTTCAACACCACTTGCGAATGCATCAGATTCTTGATAAGCCTCATAACCAACAGACTCGTACATATCTGGCATATACTGGTAGTTTGGTCTTGAGTTCTTTTGACAAGAAACAAAACTTACTAGCAAAATAAGTACTACAGATATTTTAAGTATAGCTTTCATATTAATGTTCATCTTCTTTATCAATAATATTAATCTCAACTGCACCAGTTTCCTTTAAAAGAGATGCTAATGATTCTTCATTGTTGTGCACAGCTACTTGCATTAAAAAATGGTCATCAGTAGTTCTTGGATCAGGGTTTTCAGCTTTTTTAAATGGCCACATTCTACTGCGCATATAAAACGTCATAACCATTAAGTGTGCTGCAAAAAACACGGTCAACTCAAACATAATAGGCACAAAAGCTGGGCAATTTTCCAAATAACTAAAGCTTGGCTTTCCACCTATGTCTTGAGGCCAATCTTCTATCATCATATAGTACATCATCCAAATAGCTATAATCAACCCAAAACAGCCATATATAAAAGACGTTATGGCTATACGTGTTGGTGCTAGTCCCATAGCTTTGTCTAGCCCATGAACTGGAAACGGTGTGTAAATTTCTTCGATATGATGTTTTTCTGCCTTAACCTTTTTAACGGCTGACATTAACACATCATCATCTGTATAAATAGCATGAATTACTTTTGAAGCTTCCATAGACTATATTAGTTGTTTAATAATATTTTAGCTTGCCCTGACCAATCATCACGTTCTGCTCTTCCTGGGAAAGAACCTGTAATTGAATCTAACAAGTCATATTCTTTTTTGGTCATCTTACTAACCTGAAGAAATGAGTAAACACCTATACTGTTTAGTACTTCTTCCATTTTAGGCCCTATACCATTGATAATTTTTAAATCGTCTGCTGTTTGTGTCGCTGTATTAAAAGCACCAATGCTACCTAAGAGGTCATTTACTTTAACAGAATTATCTCCCGAATGCTCCTCAGTATTAGTAGGTATTGTTACATTGGCAGAAATCGAATTTGATGTTCTAACATCTGCTCCTGTACCTACTAAACTATCACCACGTTCTCTAATTTTCTTATAACGCTCACCTGAAGATTTCAATATTGTTTTTACTTCTGCTTGGGCAATTACTGGGAATGTACGAGCATACAATAAGAATAACACAAAGAAGAAACCTATAGTTCCAATAAAGATACCTATATCAACAAATGTTGGTGAGAACATTGTCCAAGATGATGGTAAGTAATCTCTATGCAACGATGTTACAATAATTACGAAACGTTCAAACCACATACCAATATTTACAATAATTGAAATAAAGAATGAGAACATGATACTTGTTCTTAATTTCTTAAACCACATAAATTGTGGAGAGAGCACGTTACAAGTCATCATAGACCAATAAGCCCACCAGTAAGGACCTGTTGCCCTGTTTAAAAATGCGTACTGCTCATATTCTACACCAGAATACCAAGCAATAAATAACTCAGAGATATATGCCACACCAACTATAGATCCTGTAATCATGATTACAATGTTCATTAATTCTATGTGCTGCACTGTAATATAATCTTCAAGGTTACATACTTTTCTCATAATAATAAGAAGCGTGTTTACCATTGCAAATCCTGAGAATACTGCACCAGCAACGAAGTAAGGTGGGAATATCGTTGTATGCCAACCTGGAATTACCGATGTTGCGAAATCAAACGATACAATAGTATGTACAGAAAGTACTAAAGGTGTTGCCAAACCTGCAAGTACCAAAGACACTTCTTCAAAACGTTGCCAATCTTTTGCTCTACCGGACCAACCGAAGCTTAATAAAGAATAGATTTTCTTTTGAAAAGGCTTAACCGCTCTATCTCTAATCATAGCAAAATCTGGTAATAAACCTGTCCACCAGAATACCATTGAAACCGATAAATACGTAGAAATAGCGAATACATCCCAAAGCAATGGTGAATTAAAGTTTACCCATAACGACCCAAATTGGTTAGGAATAGGTAATACCCAATACGCCAACCATGGACGACCCATGTGAATTATTGGAAACAAACCTGCTTGGATTACAGAAAAAATGGTCATTGCTTCCGCTGAGCGGTTAATTGCCATTCTCCATTTTTGACGGAAGAGTAGTAGTACTGCAGAAATCAGTGTTCCTGCATGACCAATACCAACCCACCATACGAAGTTAGTAATATCCCAAGCCCATTCTACGGTTTTGTTTAGACCCCAAGTTCCAATACCTGTAGATACAGTATAAATAATACAACCTATTCCCCAAAGGAATGCGACCAAAGCAATACTGAAAACAATCCACCATGCTCTATTGGCTTTACCTTCTACGGGTTTAGCGACATCAACAGTAACATCGTGATACGATTTTTCTCCGGTTACTAAAGGTCTTCTAATAGGTGCTTCGTAATGAGACGCCATAATTATATAATTGTTTCTTAAATTTAATTTATGCTTTTGATGTGTTTCTCACTTTTGTTTGATAAATAACGTTAGGTTTAGTGCCAACGCTCTCTAACAAGTGATACATACGATCATCTTCTTTTAATGCTGCAATCTTACTGTCTTTGTCATTAACATCTCCAAACACCATAGCTCCGTTTCCACATGCTGCAGAACAGGCCGTTTCAAATTCTCCATCTTTAATTTCTCTACCATCTCGCTTTGCATCCAAAATAGTTTTTTGTGTCTTTTGAATACACATAGAACATTTTTCCATCACACCACGAGAACGAACAGTAACATCTGGGTTTAATACCATACGGCCTAAATCGTCATTCATGTAGTAATCAAACTCATCATTCTTATTGTATAAGAACCAGTTAAAACGACGTACTTTATAAGGGCAGTTATTTGCACAGTATCTTGTACCTACACAACGGTTATATATCATTTGACTTTGACCTTGACGACCGTGCACAGGTGCGCCAACAGGGCAAACTGTTTCGCAAGGTGCATGGTTACAGTGCTGGCACATTACAGGTTGAAATGCAACTTGTGGATTGCTTGCTCCATGCTCCATTTCCCTTAATGCTTGTTTTTGTCCTGTAAACCAACCTTCAGCATTTTCTTTCTTTTCGTTATCCCCTTCAAATGTATCTTCTGAAGAATAATATCTATCAATACGCAACCAATGCATATCTCTACTTCGTCTGATTTCAGACTTACCAACAACTGGTACGTTATTTTCTGCGTGACATGCAATGACACAAGATCCACAACCTGTACAAGCATTTAAATCAATTGATAAATTGAAATGGTGACCAATTGAACGGTCAAACTCATCCCATAAATCTACATCTGGAGATGTTATTGGGGTTTCCACATGATTTAAGGATACTTCTGGAACTTTATTCCAAACACGTTTACCCTTTGTGTTAAATATCTCTAAACTTGTTTCTTTAATGATATCTCCACGACCCATCAGAGTATTATGCAATTGGACACATGCAAATTCGTGTTCACCAGATGCTTTTTCAATATTAACGCTCTGTGCTGTATTGAAATTTTGGTATAATGGATAAGCATTAACACCAGTTTGCATTTCTATTTTTTGACCTGCAGTTCTACCATAACCAAATGCCATACCGACAGAACCTTTAGCCTGTCCTGGTTGAATAATTACTGGCACATTAGAAACTGTGACATCATTAACCGTGACATTTGCATAACTACCATTAAGACCTCCATTAGCAACATTTTTATGTACAAAGCCCATAGCATCAGCATCAGCATTAGATACTGTAAGGTAATTATCCCAAGATGTTCTTGTTATAGGATCAGGGAATTCTTGTAACCAAGGATTATTTGCTTGTTGACCATCACCTAAACCAACTTTAGTATAAAGTGATAATTCCATAGCACTGCCTTTAACAGATGCTGCTAAATCTCTTGCAGCATTTCCACTCGGCGTTTTAACTTCTTCTTCTGTATTTAATGAAGCAGAAGCTTCTGTAGTTACTGTGTTTGATGCTATAAAAACACCATCTTGAACAGCTTCATTAAATGAAGAACCATTGAGAATATCAGCAGTCCAAACCGATTTAAGATAATCTCTATATGATGTGCCATTTCCATTCCATGCTAAAAGCACTTCTTGAAATTGTTTTGTATCAAATAATGGTCGAATAGTTGGTTGCATCATTGAATAATGACCAGACTTCATTTCTACATCACCCCAAGATTCTAGGTAGTGAGGTGCTGCTGCTATATATTGACAATTTGTTGACGTCTCATCTTGTTTCATTGAGAACGCAATAGATAAATCTGTTTTCGCTAAACCTTCAGCAAAATCATTAGCGTTTGGCAATGAATATATTGGGTTAACACCATTCATAATAATAGCTCCAACTTTACCTGCCTTCATATCAGAAACTAATTGCATGACTGCATTATCGTTTCCTTGTCTTGTTTTTATTGTAGTCTTAGGATCAAATGCTTTACTATTTAAGTATTCATTTAATTCTAAAACAACAGCTTGTGCATTTACATCTTGAATGCCAGTAACTACAACTGCATTACTGCCTGCTAAACTTAATTCTTTAGCTGCAGCCTTAATTGCTTTATCTAATCCTTCAGGAAGATTTACATCACCTACCGAATTCCCAGTAACGTAGCTATATAATTTAGCTAATGCTAATTTTTGCTCACTTGGCTTTAACGGTACACGCATATCCGCATTTGCTCCGGATAACGACATATTAGATTCAAACTGTATATGTCTAGACATTTTTCCATGATCCGGAACCCGTTTAGTTGAGTAGCCCGAATCAAATCCTCCACCATGCCAATCTCCTAAGAAGTCTGCACCAACAGAAACAATAGTCATTGCTTTAGAGAAATCATAATTAGCAAGACCTCTTGAGCCGTATTTGGCTTGATAAGCATCTAAGCCAGCTGATTCTGAAATAGCATCATAAGTTACATGACGCACATTACCATACTTTTCTTTAAACTCTGCAATTAATTTATGTGTAGATGGACTTGCTAAAGTTTGTGTTAAGAATACAACTTCCTTGCCGTCTTTTAGTCCATTTAATTTAGAAGTCGTTTCAGACATAAATGTATCCCAAGAAATAGCTGTCTCACCTTTCATTGGCGATTTAACCCTAAGACTATCATACAGCCCTAAAACTGAAGCATTTACTCTAGCGTTTGCAATACCATTAGCACCAGCATCAGTATTGTTTTCAATCTTAATTGGCCTTCCTTCTCTAGTCTTCACTAAAACACTAGCAAAATCAAAACCATCTGCAATTGTTGTTGCATAATAGTTGGCCACACCAGGAACAATCTCTGTTGGTTGCACTACATAAGGAATTGATTTAATTACCGGCCCTTCACAAGCTGCTAAAGACGCAGCTGCTGTACTAAAACCAACGTATTTTAAGAAATCACGACGCGATGTAGATGAAGATTCTAATACTTCTTTATCTCCTAAAAATTCATCTGTTGGAATTTCTTCCACAAATTCATTTTGTTGTAGCGTCTCAACAATAGAGCTATTTTCGTTTAGCTCTTCAACACTTTTCCAGTAT
>NZ_CAXBGB010000012.1:0-44139 GCF_963975125.1 uncultured Winogradskyella sp.
ATCTACAAAAGCCATTTCGGTTCTTATTTCATTGAAGAAGCCACCACCAATCATATAATTTATCCAAACCCAATATTCCTGAAAGGCTAATGCTAGTGTTTCGCCAAGGATTAGATTCCTTCGAGATGCAAGAGCGGTTATAATTCCACTGTCATTGTATAACATTACAAATGCACTATAATGTGTTGTAAACAAAGACATTAATTTTTCTTGAAATATAAAACCAGAGAATAGTAATAAAATTGCTAAAGAATAAAAAGCTAAACTTTTATATATTCTATAATAGAACCATAAATAAACGGCTACTAAACCACAAAACAAATACGAGGTTTTTGTCCCAATTAATAAAGCACTTAATACTATCATCCAAAAATTGGCGCTGTATTTCTTGGTTTTAATATAATTATAAACCACATAAATAAGAGCAAAAATATAAATGTATGATGAGTGACTATTTATATGAATTAATCCATTGTAACCAAAGCGGTTTGGTCCATAGGTAGCAAACAAACCAATATTGAATAATGTTCCTATAAGTATTACAACAAAATTAACCCATAGTAGAAAAAACACGACGTTAATTAAATGATCTATTTCAGCACTATTCATTTTTAAAGATCTAAAATACGCGGCAACAACAAAAATGAACAAATATTTAGATAGGTACAATACGTTTTTTGAAACACCCTCGTAAAACGACAAATCATAATCAATAAAAACTTGAGAAATAACAAATAAAACACATAGAAGGGATAATTGCCAAAACATTGATT
The DNA here is from genome assembly GCF_963975125.1 of uncultured Winogradskyella sp. Classification (GTDB taxonomy): domain Bacteria; phylum Bacteroidota; class Bacteroidia; order Flavobacteriales; family Flavobacteriaceae; genus Winogradskyella. The sequence goes on from NZ_CAXBGB010000012.1 coordinate 774, forward strand.
TTGGAAGAACTCTATTTAATAAGATAATTATAACAAAAAGCACCTTAAAAACAACTCCAATTCTGTGATATTCAAAACCGTAATATTCCAGAAATTTTGTTAAAAATTCTGTGAGAAAAAACACAGCCAAAATGATTGTAGGAACATTATCTCTTAGGATATTACTATAGGATTTAAGACGTGAAGTATGAGTCATTAAAATTCTAATGCGAAAAAATAGTGATAGTTATTTTTAAATTATATTTGCCACTAAATCTACAATAATTAAAGCAGAATATGAAATTAGACAAGAATACAAAAGTTTACATTGCGGGTTGTGGTGGCATGCTCGGAAGAGCCGTTTACAGTTACTTTGCAAAAAGATGCATTGTTAAAGCGACTGATATAGATTTAAATATTGACTGGTTGGAATATGCAGATGTAAGAGATTATAAGAGTATGGAAGAATCTATTAATGATTTTCAACCAGAACTAATAATTAATCTTGCCGCATTAACAGACTTAGAGTTTTGTGAAAACAACGCTGAAAATTCTTGGTTAACAAATGCTCTAGGAGCCGAAAACATTGCATTAATTTCTAAAAAGCTAGGCGTACCAATGGTATATATAAGTACTGCTGGCATCGTGGATGGAGAACAAGATGTTTATAATGATTTTGATGCCCCAAACCCACTCGGGACCTATGCTAAATCGAAGTATCATGGTGAGGTCTTTGTGAAAAATTATTTAGAAAAGTTCTTTGTATTCAGAGCTGGTTGGATGATGGGTGGTGGACCAAAGAAGGATAAGAAGTTTATAAATAAAATATATCAACAAATAAAATCTGGTCAAAAAGAACTATTTATTGTAGATGACAAACTGGGAACGCCTACATACACTCATAGCTTTGCAAGAGGTATTTTTAAAGTAGTAGAAACTGATTTGTACGGAGTTTATAATCAAGTTTGTGAGGGTGACTGCAGCCGTTATGAAGTAGCTGTAGAGTTAGTTGACCTTTTAGGCTTAAGTGATGACATTAAAATAACCAAAGTAAGTTCTGATTATTTTAAGGAAGAGTATTTTGCGCCAAGACCTGCATCAGAGAAATTAATAAATATGAAGCTAAATGCAAGAGGTATAAACTTTATGCCCCATTGGAAAGAAGCTCTCCGTGATTACTCCAAAGAGTTTAATACAGATTTGCAAAGTAGTTAGAACAGGGAATGAAGATAGCCATTATAGGCATACGAGGATTGCCAGCCAATTATGGTGGATTCGAGACATGTGCCGATCATACATCTAAAAATTGGGTTTCTACGGGTCACGACGTGATAGTGTATTGCAGAAAATCACATTATAAAACTCGTGTTAAAGAAATTAATGGAGTTAAATTGCAATATATTAACTCACTACCAATTCCAGGTGTGGACACCTTACTACATACTTTTTTTTCAATCATTCATTTGATTATTTTTCGTAGAAAATATAAGAATGTTCATTTATATAATTCAGGAAACGGGATTTTTTTACCGATTTTAAAATTTTTTAGAAAAAAGGTAATAGTCTCTGTTGATGGTATTGAGTGGAAGAGAGAAAAGTGGGGGAAAATGGCGAAAACTATTCATAAATTCGGTGCTAAATGTGCTATGTCCTTTGCTGATAAAATTATTACTGATAATAAAGAAGTTTATGATTTTTATTATAAGTGCTTTGGTAAACAAACAACCATAATCACCTATGGAGCAAAGTTTATAGATAAGACAGGTTTTAAAGGGGAATATTTAAAAAAATATAATTTAATTTCTGGGGAATATTACATCTTCGTTGGTCGTTTTGTTCCCGAAAAAGGCGTTCATCACCTTATTGAGGCATATTTAAAACTCAAAACCAAAAAGCCTTTAGTACTTGTTGGAGACGACACAAGTGATACTAATTATAAAAAAGATATTTTTAGTATCGGAGAAAAGTATAGCAATATAATTTTGCCAGGGTTTCTCTATAATGATGAATACGAGGAATTGCTTTCTAATGCCTACCTCTATTTATCTGCTAGTGAATTAGAGGGCACATCTCCATCATTACTCGCTGCTATGGGAGCTAAAGTTTGTGCTTTAGTTAATGGTATTAATGAGAACCTTCAAACAATACAGTCGTCGGGTGTTTGGTTTAAAAAATGTGATTATAACGACCTTTTAACTAAATGGCGAATTTGTGAAAATGATAGCGATTATATAAATGAAATGGCAAACAAGGGGTATGAGCATGCAAGAAAAAATTATTTATGGCAGTCTATAGCTCAACAGTACATAGATTTATTTCAGGAATTTAAATAACACATAAGTTTAGTTTAATTTTTAAATCTCAAGATTGTCAACAATATTATTTCCTTATATTTTTATTAATTAGAACATAAGAAATAAGATTAATGGATTATTTATTTTCAAAATTTATAATAACAGACTTCGTTGTGAGTCTAATTTTTTTGTCATAACTTTAGTAAAAGATACATTTATGTATTACTTCAAGATAATTTAAGATTTGAGTTTATTTAAACACGGAAGATATTCAGGATATTTAAGGCCAATTTCCTACTTAATTGATTTGAGTATTATAAATATAATAGCAATATTCTATTTACTAAAAGGAAAAGACCCTGTAATTTTTGCAACTTTTATATCAATTGGTTGGGTTTTATTATCTGTGTATTCAAAATTCTATGAGGTTTATAGATATACAAGACCAGTAAATATTTTGTCACTTATAGTGAGACAATTGATTTTGTTTTTACTAATTGTATTTGCCTTTTCGGGCCTCTACCATGAATTACACATATTCCCAAGACCAATTGTAAAATATACGCTTCTTTGTTTTTTACTAATTACTATTTTAAAGTTTACAATATATTATTTACTACAGAAATTTAGAGTTTCTTTTGGTGGTAATTATAGGTCTACAGTGATTTTTGGATTAAACAAAAAGACTATCGCATTAGAGAATTTTTTTAATAAGAATCCAGAATATGGGTATTTACATCAAAAGACTTTTAATTTTAAGAACAAAGAACAATCATTAAATAAATGCTTTGATTATGTGCTTAATGAAAGCATTGATGAAATCTATTGTTCAATTTCCGAACTTACTAATTCACAAATTGCAGACATTGTAGATTTTGCAGACAATAACCTAAAGATCTTAAAATTTATACCAGACAGCAAGGAGATTTACTCAAAGAAACTTCGCTACGAATACTACGATTACATACCAGTTCTTACTTTAAGAACAATTCCGCTAGAAGATTCTGTAAATACTATTATAAAACGCGGTTTTGATATAGTGTTTTCTAGTGTAGTGGTGGTGTTTATTTTATCTTGGTTAACACCTTTAATTGCCGTATTAATAAAATTAGAATCTAAAGGCCCTGTGTTTTTTAAACAATCTAGAAATGGGTTTAATTTCAGGGAGTTCGATTGCTACAAGTTCCGTTCTATGACCCCTAATAAGACCGCTCATCTGCATCAAGCGACAAGAGGCGATCAGCGTATCACTAAAGTGGGTAGATTTATAAGAAAAACTAGCATAGACGAACTACCACAATTTTTTAATGTACTTTTCGGCGACATGTCTGTAGTTGGTCCTAGACCTCACATGGTAAGTCATACCAACATGTATGCTAAAAAAATTGATAAGTTTATGGTAAGGCACTTTGTAAAACCAGGTATAACTGGTTTGGCTCAAGTAAGTGGGTTTAGAGGGGAAGTTGAAACAGACAAGGATATTATCGGACGCGTAAAATACGATATCTTCTATATCGAAAACTGGTCGCTACTTTTAGATATAAAGATTATCGCTCAAACTTTTATGAATGCCGTTAAAGGAGACGATAAAGCCTATTAATAAATGCAACCTCTAGTTTCTATAATAACTCCGATGTACAATAATGAAAGTGTCATTGAAGAAACTATAAATAGTGTAATTAGACAAACTTATTCCAATTGGGAGCTAATCTTAGTTGATGATGCTTCATCAGATCAGACTATAAATACATCTAAGGCGTTAAGAAAGATAGATAACAGAATCAAACTATTTAACCATCTTCAAAATAAAGGAGCTGCTGAAGCTAGAAATTTGGGCACTAAAATGGCCAAGGGAAAGTATATTGCTTTTTTAGATGCAGATGATCTTTGGAAAGAAAACAAGTTAGAGTTACAGGTTAACGTATTAAGTAGTGATAAGGCAGATGTCTGTTTTGGAAGTTACGAACTCATTAATTCCAATAGTCAGTCACTCAACAAGAAAGTGCAAGCCTTAAAAACGCTAACCCATAAAAAATTACTTAAAGCCAATTACATAGGAAACTTAACCGGAATTTATAATTGTGAAAAAACAGGTAAAATATATACCAAAGATCTAAAAAAACGCCAAGATTGGTTGCTTTGGCTAGAAGTTTTAAATAAAAGTAAAAAACCAGCTTTAGGAATTTCTGATACCATAGCTTATTACCGTATAACTCAAGGGTCACTGTCCTCAAATAAAATTAATTTAATAAAACATAATTTTAATGTTTACAAAAAAGGCTTAGGCTTTTCTACAATTAAATCTATATTTTATTTGCTTCAGTTTTTACACGAACATTTGCTAGTGAAAAAGAAGCATATTAAAGCTATAAGTTAAATTCAATAATTTGTGGTTTTCCTGATTTTGTTGGTTTAATCTGTTCAACCTTGCGGAAAGTAATATTAAGACAATTGTGGGTAAGGTTTAAAAATTTGTCTTTAATTTCATTTATTACTGCTGCATCAAATGTGTCTTCATTGTCAACAATATATTCTACAATAATTTCTTCTAGGTTATTCTGAATAATTTTAAACTGTTTAATGGTTTGATAATATTCAATAATTCCAGTAAAACTGTGCACACTTAGGTTAATACCCTTATTAGTTTTTACAACATCTGTATCACGTCCAATAACCTTTTTCAATAAGGGATAATTTAACTTTCGTTTTTTAGGATATTCCTCTTTTGGAAGCATAATAGCCAAATCCCCTAATTTATACCTAATTAACGGCATGCCAAAATTTGTAAGACAAGTAGCTAGGACATGACCCATTTCACCATCTTTTACAGGGTTACAATTATCATCAACTAGTTCTATATAAACATGTGGTGACATTATATAATAAAAGTCCAAGTCTTTTTTAGATGCCATTAGTATGCCTTCTGCACAACCATAAGTATCAATAATAGTGGTATCAGAACCAAAGGCTTCTAAATATTTCTTTTTATAACCATCAAATAACTTGTCGCCATAACAAACGACACCTTTTACATTGTAAATCTCCGATTCCGATCCTGCCTTAGCAAATTCATTGATTACTGAAGGATATCCAGTAACAAATAAATTTCTTCGTTTTTTAGAGCGATTAATTATTTCTTCTAGTTCGTCTTTAGTCAGGCCAAAAGCTTTTACATAATCGCACCTATAAAAAAAGTCTTTTAATCGTTTTATAAACGTTCTTTTTTGTGACATTCCAAATTGTAAAAGATTATCTCCAACAGAATAACCACTCCATTTCCACCAATGCGTCTGCAATGCCCTTAAATAAAATTGATGACCTTTTGTCATATAAGTAATAGACTGAACACCTGTGCTACCACTACTGTGATGCTCTGTTAATTTAGTAGAATTATAGTCAAGGGATATAAGTTGTTCCTTCGAGTTTCTCAATATATCTTTTGTCAAAACAGGAAAATCATTTAGGGTTTTAAAACCTTGATTTTTATAAAAAGGAACTTTGTCGGTAGCATAAGCCAATATGTTTTGGAGACGTTCTTCTTGAAGCTTTTTTAATTCTGCCTCAGATTTTAAATCATAAGCCGCCCATTCCTTGAGGTATTTTGTATATAATCCACCAAAAAACACATCACCAATTGGTAAAATAATTTTGTTTAATAGTGAATTGTAAAAAGGCATCAAATCTTTTTTCAAAACTAGCTGTTTTTTAACCTTAAAACCAATTATTTTTGCTCAAACAAATTTTAAGCATGAATATTTTAATCATTGGCTCTGGTGGAAGAGAACACACTTTTGCATGGAAAGTAAAGCAAAGCGAACGATGTACAGGTCTTTTTGTTGCTCCAGGGAACTCGGGAACAGAATCTATTGCGACAAACTTAAATATCGCGGTAACAGATTTTGAAGGGATTAAAAAAGCGGTAATTCAAAATAAAATTAAATTAGTTGTTGTAGGTCCAGAAGACCCATTGGTTCAGGGTATTCACGATTTCTTTTTGCAAGATAATTTACTTAAAAATGTTGCAGTTATTGGGCCTCAAAAGGCAGCTGCGGAATTAGAAGGCAGTAAAGAATTTGCTAAAGAGTTTATGATACGCCATAATATTCCAACAGCAGCCTATCAGAGTTTTACAAAAGAGAATGTAGAAGATGGCTATCAGTTTTTAGAAACCCTAAACCCACCTTATGTATTAAAAGCAGATGGGTTAGCAGCTGGAAAAGGTGTTTTAATTTTAAATGATTTAGATGAAGCGAAATCTGAATTTAAAAGCATGCTAATTGATGCAAAATTTGGTGAGGCAAGTACTAAGGTAGTTATAGAGGAGTTTTTAGACGGCATCGAGTTGAGCTGTTTCGTTTTAACGGATGGTAAAGACTATAAGATTTTACCAACAGCAAAAGATTATAAGCGCATAGGCGAAGGAGATAAAGGACTAAACACAGGTGGTATGGGAGCTGTTTCGCCAGTGCCATTTGCAACTAAAAAATTTTTAGATAGAATTGAAAATGAAGTAGTAAAGCCTACAGTAGAAGGCTTAAAAAAAGATAATCTACCTTATGTTGGCTTTATTTTTATTGGGTTGATTAAAGTTGGCGACGACCCAAAAGTGATTGAATACAATGTTAGAATGGGAGATCCTGAAACCGAAGTGGTTTTGCCAAGACTAAAAACAGATTTAGTTGAAATTTTTCAAGCGATGGCAAACCAAACGTTGTCTGAAGTCAGTATCAATATTGATGAACGAGCAGCGACAACAATTATGATAGTATCTGGTGGTTACCCAGAAGCTTATGAGAAAGGCAAAGAAATTACAGGTATAGAAAAAATTACAGATTCAATTGCATTTCATGCAGGAGCCAAATTTAAAGATGGTAAAGTTGTAACTTCTGGTGGGCGCGTTATGGCGATTACTTCTTACGGAAATACGTACCAAGAGGCCATAAAAAAATCCTATCAAAGTATAGAAAATCTACATTTTGACAAGATGAATTATCGAAAGGATATTGGTTTCGATCTATAAATAAGAGTGAGCAGAAACGCTCTTGTTCTCTTCGTTATTATCTTTGTGTTTTTTTAATTGAAGCATCCAATAGGTGAATGCCACAAAGCCAATAGCTATAAAAAACCATGATATAATATTAGCAGAAAACCAACTTTCTAACTCCAAAGCTCTAAGCGCATCAAATGGTGCAAATAGGCTATCAACAAATAAATCTTGTATTCCGTAAAAGAAATCCTTCATAACTTTATAAATTTACACTACAAAAATACAAAAAGAGATTGAGACTGTTGGAAATGTGCGGTTAGAATTTTTATAGGTTATTTTTGATTCAGAATGAGATAAAATTTTTAAGCAAGCATTGATCTGGTTCAAAATTTAAGTGAAATTATGCCCAAAAAGAGGCATAAAAATTTAAGAGGCATATTTTTAATCAATCTCTATATGATTACAAGAATTTTTAGTAAATCTAAGCCTATAAACTTTATAATAGTAGCGGTTTTTATTGTTTTACTTTTTGCAATTACAAATTACAAATTACTTTTTAATGATTTTAATAGTGCTTTAAATGCTAGTATTAAATTGTTGATTACACTTTTTCTAGTATTTCTCTTAGATTTTATTATTTCAAAAAATAACCTAACTCAAGGAAATAGTTATGCGATAATGACTTTTGGACTGCTTCTAGGAATGTTTCCTCAGGCAATGAAATATTTGGATTTATTATTGGCAAATTTATTCGTGTGGTTTGCTTTGCGACGGTTGGTGAGTTTACATTCTAAACTACATATTAAAAAGAAACTGTTTGATGCCGCTTTTTGGATTACCATTGCAACCTTATTTTATTTTTGGTCAATGTTATTTTTTGCATTGGTAATTGTGGCGTTGATTTACTACTCACAAAACGAAATAAAAAATACCATAATTCCATTTATAGGCGTTGCAGCGGTTATTGTGTTACTATTAGTTTATAATATTCTGGTATATGATGTTTACATTAGGCCATCTGATTTTCAGCGTCTTGCCAGTTTAGACTACACGCCTTATAACAGCAAAGAAAGTGTGATTAAACTCACTGTTTTGTTTACATCGTTTGTATGGATACTTATATACTTCTTTAGGACACTACCAGATAAAAATAAAAAACTAAGACCATCTTATTTTCTTATTGCTTGGGCCTCAATTATTGCCATTTTAGCCGCTATTATTGCACCTGTAAAAAATGGGAGTGAGTTTTTATTCTTATTTGCTCCGTTTTCTATTATTATGGCAAATTATATTAAAGTCGTTTCAGAACGTTGGTTTAAAGAAGTCTTTGTGGTATTGTTAATTATAACACCAATAATCACCTTATTGCTGTAATTTATTACCAAATGCTAAGTCACCAGCGTCACCCAATCCAGGAATTATATAACCCTTATCATTCAAGGTTTCATCTACTGCAGCAATCCAAAGATGTGTGTTTGTATCAAATTCACTGGCAACAAAATCGACACCTTTTTGTGCTCCAATCACACTTACTAAATGAACTTCTTTTGGCGTACCAAATGGTTTTAAAGCTTCAAAAGTGGCTAGCATAGATTGACCAGTTGCTAACATGGGATCTGCCAAAATCAAAGTTTTGCCCTCTAAACTCGGACAGGCTAAATATTCAACCACAATTTCAAAACTCTCAGGATCGTGTTTGTGTTGTCTATAAGCAGAAATAAAGGCGTTTTCAGCAGCATCGAAATAATTAAGTAAACCATTGTGAAGTGGAACACCAGCTCTAAGTATGGAACATAGTACTATGTTATTCTTGTGTAAAACAGTATTAGAAACACCTAATGGTGTTTCTATATTGTGAGTTTCAAATTGCAGAGACTTACTCAATTCATAACACAGAATTTCACCAATACGTTCAATATTTCGTCTAAAACGCATACTATCTTTCTGAATCGTTTTATCTCTAATTTCTGAAATGAAGGTGTTTAATATTGTAGGTGTTTCGGAAAGGTTATGAATTTGCATAGAATGGTTTTTGTTGAATGGCTAAGTTAATAATTCAAACTATATTTGCATATTATAAATTCATTTCTATATGTTTTCACAAAAAGCTAATGCAATATTCCAAGATGTAATTAAGACCTATAAAGTCTTAAACACAGTAGGTCAGTCGTTTACAAATAAGTATAATAAAAACGAAGATCTAATAGCACATTTATTATACAGAAAAAGTTGGGTTGATACTGTTCAATGGGCTTATGAAGATATTATTAGAGACCCTAAAATCGATCCTGTAGCGGCTTTAAAATTAAAACGAATGATTGACGCTTCTAACCAAGACAGAACAGACACGGTTGAATTTATTGACAGCTATTTTTTAGATAAATATAAAGCTGTTGAAATAAAGCCTAATGCTAAGATTAATTCTGAAAGTCCAGCTTGGGCAATAGATAGATTGTCAATTTTAGCACTAAAAATTTATCACATGCATATTGAAACCGTAAGGGAAGATGCTAGTGATACTCATAAAGCGTCTTGCCAAACAAAACTAAATATTCTACTAGATCAGCGTGTAGATTTAAGCACTGCTATAGACGATTTGTTGGAGGACATCTCTAGTGGAGATAAGTACATGAAAGTTTATAAACAAATGAAAATGTACAATGACGATGAGCTTAATCCTGTTTTAAGAGGGCAGAAGTAAAAGATACTATCCAATTTAATTCCTCTGTCATTTCGAGCGTAGTTGAGAGAATAGAAATTCTGACTAATAATGCATTTTAATTTCGCTCAATGTGACAGTTTAATAATAATTATAACCTGTTAAAACCAGAACATATATTAGTCATTAGGTTTTCAGCAATGGGAGATGTTGCGATGTCAATTCCTGTTTTAAAAGCTGTAACAGAGCAATATCCCGATTTAAAAATCACAGTTGTTACAAGAGCTTTTTTTAAACCATTCTTTGCAGATTTAAAGAACGTCAATGTGTATGCTGCAGATTTAAAAGGCAAACACAAAGGGATTTTAGGCCTTTACAAACTATCTAAAGAACTCAAAGCTTTACAATTTGTTGCCGTTGCAGATTTACACAACGTATTACGCAGTAAAATTTTAAAATTCTTTTTCTTCGATAAGCATGTAATTCAAATCGATAAAGGTAGAGCAGAGAAAAAGGCACTGATTTCTGGAGAATTATTTCAGCAATTAAAAACCACACAGCAACGCTACGCAGATGTTTTTGAGGCATTGGGATATTTGGTTGATTTATCAAACCCAACGTTTCCAAAACCAAAACCATTATCAGAAAACGCACATCATTTTATCTCAAATAAAGAAAATAAAACGATAGGAATTGCTCCTTTTGCAGCCCATAAAAGTAAAATGTATCCATTAGAGCAGATGGAAGATATAATTGCTAAACTTTCTAAAGATTACAATGTTATTTTGTTTGGTGGAGGCGATAAAGAAATTAAGATTTTAAATCAGTTTGAAACTAATTACAGCAACGTTGTTTCCGCAGCAGGAATACTCACTTTAGATGAAGAATTAGTGCTTATTTCTAAATTAGATCTAATGCTTTCTATGGATTCTGGAAATTCACATATTGCAGCTATGCTAGGAGTGAAAGTGATTACTGTTTGGGGAGTTACACATCCTTATGCTGGTTTTACTCCTTTTAACCAACCAGAAGATTATGCTTTATTAGCAGATAGAAAGCAATTTCCATTAATACCAACTTCAGTTTATGGTAATATATTTCCTGAAGGTTATGAGAATGCAGCTGGTAGTGTTTCTGTTAGTGATATTATTTCTAAAGTAAGAGACCTGTTAGGTTTTAAAACTTAGCAGGTCTAAAAGTCTTTTTTTTAAAAGCAAAGCGGTCTAGATTCTTGGTTCTATTTTCTAAACATCATCATAATCTACAACCAAAGTAGCAGAAGTAGGATGGGCTTGGCACGTTAAAATTAACCCTTCAGCAACTTCGCCATCTGTAAGAATGTTATTCTGTCTCATTTTAGCCTCTCCTTCAGTTAGCCTAGCAATACAACTACTACAAATACCACCTTGGCAAGAGTATGGTGCATCAATATTTTGTTTTAAAGCGACTTCAAGAATAGACTCTTCTTTAGACATTTCAAACTCAAATTCTTCATCGTCAACAAGAACTTTAATTTTTGAGTTTCCAGATAGAACTTCGGTATTAGAATCTGATTCAGTTATAACAGTAGCTGTAAACAATTCGAACAATATTGCCTTTTCCTTCACACCATTTTCTATTAAAACATCTTTAACAGTATAAATCATTTGTTCTGGTCCACAGAGATAGAACTTTTCAATCGTAACATCTTTGTATTTATTTTTTACAATAAGATTAACCGTACTTTTATCAATACGACCAAATAGAGCCTCTTCTTCTTTAGCTTTACTGTAAATAAAATGGGTGTGAAAACGATTTCCATAAAGCGTTTGCAACTCTACAAGCTCTTTAAAAAACATGGTGTCACTAGAAGATTTGTTTCCATAAACCAATATAAAGTTACTAAATGGCTCTTCTTCTAAAAGCGTTTTTGCAATACTTAGAACAGGAGTAATACCACTGCCAGCAGCAAACGCAGCAACGGTTCTGGTTTTATCTTTATTGGCTTCAAAAACAAAACGACCATTTGGTGCAGAAACATCAATAACATCACCAGTTTTAAGCTTAGAATTTGCATAAATAGAAAATGTACCTCCATCTACTGCTTTTATAGCAACAGTTACCTCACCACTGTTTTTTGAAGAACAGATAGAATAATCTCTACGAATTTCTTCGTCATTAATAGTTGTTTTTAGCGTAATGTACTGCCCAGCTTTAAACTCAAAGTTGGGTTTTAAGTTTTCTGGAATATCTAAAGTTATGGCTACCGATTTGTCAGTAACCTTATCGATAGACTTTATAGTGAGCGAATGAAATTGTGCCATTAAAAATAATTTTGGGCAAAAATAAACAATCTCTTACAGACCTAGCGGGTTTTTAAAACTTGTCAGGTCTTTTTAATATATATAAGAATCTTATACATAAGAAAATTATGTATATTTGTTTTTATGAGTAATTCTAAATTATATAAAGGAAGTTTAAATACCATCATTTTAAAATTGCTCAATGAGCACGATAAAATGTATGGTTACGAGATTACCCAAAAAGTTAAGGCTTTAACTAAAGGAGAACTTAACATAACAGAAGGTGCGTTGTATCCAGCATTGCACAAATTAGAGGCAGAGGGCTTGTTAGATGTTGAGGTTGCAAAAGTAGATAACCGACTGCGTAAATATTACAAACTCACAGAAACGGGTACAAAAGAAACAGTTAATAAACTTGAAGAATTAGCAGACTATATTAAAACGATGCAGGCTTTGGTAAATTCTAAACTGGCTTAGTTGATATGAGACTAACTAACGAAGAGATACAATTTATAGATAATTATTTGGACAATTCTGATGTGGTTTATGCAGATATTAGAATGGAAATGGTAGATCATGTAGCTTCAGAGATTGAAACTAAGATAGATGCAGGAGATATGCGCGATTTCTATTACGTATTTAAAGACTATATGGTTGAGAATAAAGGAAAACTATTGAATGATAACAAGAAGTTTTTAAAATCCGCCGACAAAAAAATATTAAAAGCCACTCTCAAGGAATTACTTAAACCATTAACTATAGGCATATTTGTTTTAGCGTTTCTCGGTTTTTATACAGCTTTTAATCACCTAGATTTTAGAACTTTTAGATCCTTAATTTTTTTAATACCATTTGGCACTTTTCTAGGGTTTGGCTTGCTCTATTGGGTCTATTCAAAATATTACGGATTAGAACGATTTTCAGTGATTGAGCGCTTATCGTTTCCGATGTTACTATTTTATCAATTATCCTCTTTAATATTCAACATTTCTCATAGAACTACAGAAATAAATAAGACAATATGGGTTATCGGAATAGTAAGTGCGTCATTAACGTTGTTGTTTGTTTTAATTAAAATAAGCTTAAGTTTTGCGAAAACATATCAAGCGCGTTTTAAAAATTTAGTTTAATTATGAAATTACCCAAAGAAGAAATAAAACTTATAGATAACTATCTTAAAGAGAAAAACATAAAGCACCTCGATATAAGGGCAGAACTCTTAGATCATCTAGTAACGGAATTTGAAGAAAAATCTAATTATAGTTTAATTAAAGATTATTTATTAAGCAAAGTCGATTTCATTAAGAATTTTTCTGAAAAACACCAAAAGACCATTCACTGGAGTTACCAAAACAAATTATGGGTTAAGTTTGCAAAGTTTTTTTATAAACCTAAGTTTATATTAATACTTTTTGTATTAGTTGCTTTGGGCTATATATCATTACAACTTTTTGGTTTAAAGACCTTCAGTTATATTTGCTATTTCACCTTATTAATTCTAATTATTTATCCGCTAGTCTATCAAATAAAATATAGTAAAGCTGTTAAAAACGTACAATCTATGCAATCATTATTTGGCATAACAGCGCTTCCTTCAGTTTTCTTATATGCTTTTTTCCCTATTAAAGACGTAATGTTAGAGAACCCTTTGTTATTAATAATTTATTATTCATTTGCTATTTTATTAGGTTTTTCTGCTGTAATAATTATAGAAAATGACAGAAAAAAGGTTTTAGAAAAATATCATCAACTTGTTAATAAAGAATGAAACTAACTAAGCCCCAAATTCATCAACTCTACACCTTCACACAAAAACATTACGTGGATTGGTACGATGTACAAACCGAATTGGTTGACCATCTAGCAAACGGAATTGAGTCACACTTAGAACAAAAACCTAACGCAACATTTGAGTCTGCTTTAAATACGGAATTTAAAAAATTCGGAATTATGGGTTTTTCTGATGTTATCGAAGAAAAGACAAAAGCCTTAAATAAACGTTACAGAAAATTAGTTTGGAAATATTTTATAGGCTTTTTTAAGCTACCAAAAATTATATTAACGTTGTTTTTAGTTTGGGGCTACTATCAGTTACTAATTGTTTTTCCCAGTAGACTTTGGCTTGTTGCGCCAACTGCAGTCTTGTTATTTGTAATTCCTGTTTGGAAAATCTTTCAACAATCTCAAAAAATAAATCAGATAAAGAAACAGACTAATAAAAAATGGCTGTTTGATAATATTTCACTGCAATTAGGAGGTTTTATTCATTTTCTTCAAATTATTTTGCAAGTTGGTTTTTTATATAGTGATGGAATATGGAGTAATACAGCGAACTTCATTTTTTCTTTTTCAATTGTATTATTTTCTCTAGCACTATATGTTGCTATTTATATAGTATCTCCAAAACTTAGAAAAGAAATGGCAAAGCAACATCCAGAGTATAAATTTGTATAACTTGTGTAACAAATCTTAATAAAACATTACTAACCCTACGTACAAACGAACCAAACAACCATGATAAAACATTTTATTAATTTAGAATGGAAACAATATTTCCGTTCATCTTATTGGCAAAAAAGCATAGCCATAAATATTTTAATGGTATTTTTTGCACTATATTTTGTCGGGATGTTCTTAATTTTGGGTTTTGGATTATTACCAGGTCTAAAGAAATTTTTTCCAGATGAAGACCCTTTTGTTTTAGCAAATAGATATTTATTCTTTTGGATTATTGGGGATTTAATGATGCGTTTCTTTTTACAAAAATTACCTGTAATGAGCGTAAAGCCATTGCTAACGTTACCTATAAAACGGTCTGCAGTTGTCAACTATGTCTTAGGTAAATCGGCTATATCTTTTTTTAACTTCTTACCACTTTTTGCTATTATACCATTTAGTATTATGCTTATTGGAGATGGTTATGCAACGTCTATGGTTTTAACATGGATGTTTACCATGATTCTTATTGTGCTCATTATTAATTTTCTAAACTTTATTATCGAAGCATTTTCTGCAGAAAAAGAATTGTCATTTCTTCCAATAATTATAGTTGTAGGAGTGTTATTTGGATTAGATTATTTTAATTTGTTACCAATGAAAGCACTTATTGGAGACGCTCTTATGGGTGTAGCTAATAACCCTGTTTTCATATTAATACCAATAGCTATTTTATTGCTATGTTATGTCTATAATTTTAAAATATTAAAAGAGAAATTATTCTTAGATAGTTCTTTAAAATCTAAAGTGACAGAAGTAAAGGCAGCAGATTTATCTTGGACCAAACGTTTTGGAGATATAGCACCTTTTATGCAGTTAGACTTAAAACTTATTTGGAGAAACAAACGAACAAAATCTATGGCTTGGTTAATGGTTATAGGTTTACTTTATGGCTTGTTTTTTTATCCGCAATCAATGTATAAAGACATGGTATTTATGTATGCTTTGATTGGTATTTTCTCAACAGGATTTTTCCTTATTAATTTCGGACAATTTATTCCAGCATGGGATAGTGGTTATTACAAAATGCTAATGAGTCAGAATATTAAATACGAGCAGTATTTGCGTTCTAAGTTTGTACTCATGGCTATGAGTGTTGTCATAATGTTTGTATTAGGGATTCCTTATGTTTATTTTGGATGGAAGGTTTTAATTACCCACTTTGCAGCAGCAATTTATAATATTGGTATTAATACACATGTAATTATGTGGGGCGGTTCTTATAATAGAAAAAAAATAGATTTAGATAAAAAAGCAGCTTTTAATTATCAAGGAACAGGTGCTGTACAATGGCTTATTGGTATACCATTAATGATAGTACCTATGGCATTATTTGGCCTTGTAAATTGGCTTATTGGTTTCGAAGCTGCAATAGCTTTGTTAATGATACTTGGAATTTTAGGGATTTTATTTCATAAAAAATTAATGAAATTGATTACTAAAAGGTACCTAAATTCAAAATATAAAATGATTGACGCGTTTAGTCAAGACAATTAATAATACTAAGATTACATACACTCATGATATATACAAAAGACCTTTCAAAATCATATAACGGAACAAACGTTCTTAATATAGTAGAGTTAAGCATTCCTAAAGGCCAAAGTTTTGGTTTAGTAGGAAATAACGGAGCTGGTAAAACCACATATTTTAGTTTGTTACTAGATTTAATTAAACCCTCAACAGGAAGTATTACTAATAATAGTGTGGTAGTAGAACAGAGCGAAAATTGGAAACCTTTTACATCATCTTTTATCGATGAAAGTTTCTTAATTGGTTATTTAACACCAGAAGAATATTTTTATTTTATTGGAGAACTTCGAGGACAAAACAAAGCAGATGTTGACACATTAACTTCTAAATTTGAAGATTTTTTTAATGGGGAAATCATAGGAAAGAAAAAATACCTCAGAGATTTAAGTAAAGGAAATCAGAAGAAAGCTGGTATTGTAGCCGCACTAATCGGAAATCCCGAAGTAATAATCTTAGACGAACCATTTGCTAACTTAGACCCAACAACGCAAATTCGGTTAAAGCAAATTTTAAAGAACTTAGCAGAAAAACAAGGCGTAACAGTATTAGTTTCTAGCCACGATTTAATGCACGTTACAGATGTGTGCGAACGTATAGTTGTTTTAGAAAAAGGAAACGTAATTAAAGATTTAGAAACCAATCCAGACACGTTAAAAGAGCTAGAAGCGCATTTTGCCAGTGGCTCAATGGATTCGCAAGAAGAAGAGTAAATATCAATCAATCATATTTAGGCTCGTTTTTATAAATTTAATCACAAGTTTTTTATGCTTCATTATTTTGGTGAATTAGCGCCTCAGTCTATCCAAAGACAGGCTGTAAACAGCTTTTATTTTTAATATAACTTATAATATCAGAGCAACAATAAATAAGTCTTTATTCTTGTTTCTAAAAGCGTAGCAGTCTAATATCTTATTAAATACCTTCAAAAATTCAAAAAGATGTTTATTTTTACCACGTAACACACTAAATACGTAACATTTTAGTTATCTATTAATCAAATAGAACCAACGTTGAAAACCTATTATAAAATTATATTACCCCTTTTTTGTGTGGTACTTATTGCCCAAAGTTGCTCACGAAAAAAAGATACGTTTATTAACAGAAATTTTCATGCTTTAGGGACTAAATACAACATTCTTTATAATGGTAATTTAGCACTAGAGCGTGGAAAAGAAGGTGTTAATGATGAGTTTACTGAGAATTTTTGGGAGCTATTGCCAATAGAGCGTTTGAAAGTGGAAGAAAATATTTTTCTTCCAGGACAATCTAAAAACGCAGACTTTGATAGAGCCGAAGAGAAAGCTATAAAAGCAATTCAGCTTCACGGAATGAATATCGATGGCAAGGAAAAGAATTACCAGATAGATGAAGCATATCTACTTTTAGGCAAAGCACGTTATTTCGATCAGCGTTTTGTTCCAGCATTAGCAGCTCTCAATAATATTTTGAATAAGTATCCTACAAGCGATAAAATTAACCAAGTAAAAATTTGGCGCGAAAAAGCAAGTATGCGTTTAGATAATAATGAAGGAGCTATTAAAAAGCTAAAACGTTTACTCGATGAAGAAGAGTTAGAAGACCAAGATTTAGCAGATGCAACGGCGACTTTAGCACAGGCTTATATTAATTTAAAGCACAAAGATAGCGCATTAACGCAATTAGAAATTGCCGCAAATTATACTAAGAATAAAACTGAAAAAGCACGTTATCACTTTATTAGAGGACAATTGTACAATGAGTTTGAAAAAAAAGACAGTGCCAATATGGAGTTCGATGCTATTATAAATATGCATCGTCAAATACCAAGATCATTTTATATTAACGCACACCTTGAGAAATCAAATAATTTTGATGAGGCCAACGGTGATTTAGTTGAGTTTCAGAATTACCTTACAGATATAGAAGAGAACAGAGAAAATAGGCCTTTCTTAGATAAAATATATTACCGTATTGCAGAGTTTCACCACAATAACACTTCCGATAGTCTGTCTGAAACGTATTATAATAAATCGCTTAGAAAAACGAGTTCAGACAATTATTTAAGATCACTCAATTATGAGACCTTAGGAAATATGTATTTTGATAGAAACGTGTATAAAACAGCAGGAGCTTATTACGATAGTACACTGACTGCTATGGTTCAAAATACTAAGCCATACAGAATCATTAAAAAGAAGCGCGAAAACCTTGATGATGTTATTTATTACGAAGGTATAGCACAGGCAAACGATAGTATTTTAAATATTATTAGTCTATCTAAAGAAGAACAACTCGCAATTTTCACAGAATATGCAGCGCAATTAAAGATAAAAACGCTTGAAGAAGAAAAGCGTAAAGAGGAGGAATCTGAAAATCGTAAAAACACAGCTGTTACTAAACTAAATAGTGTAGATGGAGGTAAATCTAAGGCTATTGGTAGCCCAAGAAATTTACCGGGAAATTTTGGCAATAAAGAAGGTAACAGTAGCTTTTATTTCTATAACCCTACAACTGTGGCTTATGGAAAAAATGAATTTTTAAAAATTTGGGGAGAACGGAAGCTGCAAGATAATTGGAGACTTTCAGATCAACGTTCCATTGTAAAAAGCATTGATAAAGATGAAGTAGCAATAGCCTTAAATATAGATGAGCGTTTCGATCCTCAAACTTATATAGCATCACTTCCTACAAAGCAAAGTGATATCGATAGTATCTTCAAAGAAAGAAACTTCGCATATTATCAATTAGGCATTATTTATAAGGAAAAGTTTAAAGAGTTTGAACTAGCAAAATCCAAGCTCGAAACTCTATTAAAAAATAATCCTGAAGAGCGATTGATTCTACCTTCAAAATACAACCTTTATAGAATTTATATTGCGTTAGGTCTTAACAGAAAGGCAGAAGCGATGAAAAGCGATATTGTTGCAAATTTCCCTCAGTCGCGTTATGCTGAAATTTTATTAAACCCACAATCCGAATTGACTAAAGACAAAAACAGTCCGGAAGCTATTTACACAAGGCTATATCAGCAATTTGAAAATGAAGAATATGCTGAGGTTATTGCAACAGCAGAAGCTCAAATTAAACGATTAGAGGGCGATGATTTTGTCCCGAAGTTTGAAATATTAAAAACATCAGCAAAAGGCAGGCTTTATGGTTTTGAAGCTTATAAAGACGGGATTAATTATATCGCTTTAACCTATCCAAATACCGAAGAGGGTAAAAAAGCACAAACCTTATTAAATGAAGCAATACCAGCTCTAGCGAAAAAAGAATTTGTTCCTGATGATGCAGCACAATACTTTAATGTAATTTATCAGTTCAACAAAAATTCTGGTGAAGACATAGTTGCCTTTATCAAAACCTTAAATGAAGAGATTGACGAAAAGATTAAATATTTTGACTTAACGACTTCAAAAGATGTTTACAACGATAACACTATATTTGTTGTTGTCCATGGTCTAAAAAGTATTCAGGGAGCTAGTGGTTTTGCACAATTGCTTCAGTCAGATGAAAAAGATAAAAGAGGAAGATCTGTAAAGCCAAAAATTACTAAAGCATATTTTGCAATTTCTTCACCGAATTATACTATTATTCAACGACATAAAAACTTAAATGCGTATTTAAAATTGCAGTAATTTAAAACTATTATTATGTTTTCCTCAGACAGTAAAAAACCAAAACAAGAAACAACTATGGAAACAAGTACTCAGCAGAATATCATAGCTCAAGGCACCAAAATAGTTGGCGATATAGCAAGCCAAGGTCCTTTTAGAATAGACGGAACCGTTGAAGGTAATGTTAAAACCACAGGGAAAGTTGTCATAGGTAAGTCGGGATTTATAAAAGGAACTTTGCAAGGTGAAAATGCCGATTTTGAAGGTAAGTTTTCAGGTAAGCTCATTCTGTCCGGGACTTTATCCCTTAAAGCTACCGCACATATTGAAGGAGAAGTACATACAAGTAAACTAGCCGTAGAACCAGGAGCAACTTTTAATGCCACTTGTAGCATGAAGGGTACGGTTAAAGCTTTATCTAATGAATCAATCAAACCAAAGCCAGCACAACAACAAACCACCCAAAGACCAGAAAGACAGGCATAATTCTTACTCGCGGTTTTCTGGGATTGCAATTCAAATGTTTGCAATAATTGGAGTTGGGACTTTTATTGGTGTAAAACTAGATGAAAGCTATCCTAATGAACACAAATTATATACATTAATTTTGTCTTTAGCATCCGTAATACTATCAATAGTTTATGTAATTAGACGTATTATTGCAGGCTCAAAAGACAATTAATAAGTCATTATGGAAAATTTTAAAAAGAGACAAATAGCTTTTTTGTTACAGTTAGTTGGTGTTAGCGTATTATTATTTGCAATACATAGTTACCTATTGTATTATTTTGCTAAAGAAATCACCTTCTTTTTTCCTCTATGGCAGATTTATACTTTTCATCTAATTATAACCTTAGCATTATATACTATAGTTAATTATAGGTTCTCTTCTGGTAAAAAGGACATCTTTAATTTATTTATGGTAATGACCTTTTTTAAAATGGCATTAGCTATTTTGTTTCTATTGCCCTTAATACTTTCAGATTTTGAGAACAAACAACCCGATGTTTTTAATTTTTTCATTCCGTATTTCTTGTATTTATTCTTCGAAGTTTTTGCGTTGACTAAATTTCTTCAAAAACCTTAAAACAGGTTTTAAAACACCTATAAATCAGCGATTTTAATCGATAAAAAGCCTATTGAAATTATAGGGAAATTATTGTTTGACAATTCATTTAATGTACGTACATTTGCACGGAATTTATAGCAAGGTATTTTAAAGCCGCAAATAATGACATTAAACACCATTAAACGTACAGTATTTACCGTTCTGTTTTTATCAGTATTTAGCTTG
Source organism: uncultured Winogradskyella sp. (assembly GCF_963975125.1). Lineage (GTDB taxonomy): Bacteria > Bacteroidota > Bacteroidia > Flavobacteriales > Flavobacteriaceae > Winogradskyella. Next base: position 21,894 of record NZ_CAXBGB010000012.1, read on the forward strand.
GGTTTTGCCAAGGACGCTAAAGAGGGCGGAGATGATAAGAAATTTGATCCTAAAGAGATGATTTTACATCATGTTAAGGATGCTTACGGAATGCATTTATTTGATTGGGATGGTCACGTTGTTTCAATCCCACTGCCTATTATAGCATATACAGGTAATGGTTTCACAACGTTTTCCTCTTCAGAATTTCAACATGATTATAGTGGTGAAGTCATCGTAGAGAAAGACGGCCTACGTTTTGTTAATGTACATGAAAAAATGTACATATTAGATGAAGGCGCAACGGCTGTAACTTATGATGCCGAGCATCATCCAACAAATGCACACAGGCCAACTTTAGATTTGTCTATTACAAGAAACGTCTTTATGATGTGGGTTTCTATTGCGGTATTGCTTTTAATATTTTTATCCGCTGCACGTCGATACAAGAAGTCAGAGAATTTTGTGCCATCTGGTATCGCAAGCTTTGTAGAGCCTTTAGTTATTTTTGTACGTGATGAAATTGGCATTCCAATGATTGGTGAGCACAAGTATAAAAGATATATGCCATATTTACTGACTATCTTTTTCTTTATATGGGTCAATAATATTTTTGGGTTGATTCCATTTTTAAATGAAGCAAACGTGAGTGGTAATATTGCGTTCACATTTACACTTGCCACTATTACTTTTATCATAACCACTTTTAGTGGTAACAAAAACTACTGGAAACACATCTTTTGGATGCCAGGAGTGCCTGTACCAATGAAAATATTTTTAATGCCAATTGAGATTATAGGTATGTTTGTAAAACCACTATCATTAATGATACGTTTGTTTGCTAATATTACTGCGGGTCACGTAATCATATTAGCATTAATGTCATTAATATTTGTATTTAAGTCTTATGCAATTGCACCAGTATCTGTAGCATTCTCATTGTTTATTACAGTCATTGAAATTATTGTTACAGCAATACAAGCATATATATTTACAATATTGTCGGCCCTTTATTTTGGCATGGCAACAGAAGAAGAACATCATTAATTAATTTAAATTTTATATTATGACTATTACTGGAATTGCAGCTCTTGGAGCTGGTTTAGCAGCCATTGGAGCTGGTATTGGTATTGGTAAGATTGGTGGATCTGCTATGGAAGCTATGGCGCGTCAACCTGAAATGCACGGAAAGATTCAATCTTCTGCATTAATCTTAGCAGCCTTCGTAGAAGCGGTAGCACTATTTGGTGTTGTTGTTGCTTTCTTACAAGGGTAAGACATTTAAGGTACAGAAGTAACGGTTGGTTACTTCTGTATTTTTTAAAATTTAAGTTATTTAAAACAAAATAGAATGGATTTAATTACACCGGAACTTGGACTTGTCTTTTGGACGTTAATTACATTTTTAGTATTACTTTTTATCTTAAGAAAATTTGCTTGGAAACCTATTTTAGGTGCTGTAAGTGATAGAGAAGAAGGAATTAAAAATGCTTTAGCTTCTGCTGAAAAGGCACGTAAAGAAATGGAAAATCTTCATGCAGACAACGAACGTATTTTACAAGAAGCACGTGCAGAGCGCGAGGCAATGTTAAAAGACGCACGGGATATGAAGAACAAGATTGTTTCTGATGCTAAAGATGAAGCACAGGTGCAAGCTAGCAAAATGATTGAGCAAGCACAAGCAGCAATTCAAAGCGAAAAGAAAGCTGCTATGGCAGAGCTAAAAAGCCATGTTGCAGGTTTATCTCTTAGTATAGCTGAAAAAGTAGTTCGTAACGAATTATCTAACAAAGACAAGCAATTAAAGCTGGTCGAAGATATGTTAGGTGAAGCAACTTTAAACTAATTATAGATGTCAGGATCAAGAGCAGCAATACGATATGCTAAAGCAGTTTTAAGCCTAGCTACAGATCAAAAATCTGCTGATGCAGTAAATAGTGATATGAAATCAATCACTAGTGCAATCGGTCAGAGCGAAGATTTAAGTCAATTGCTTCAAAGTCCTGTAGTAAGATCTTCAGATAAAAAGAGTGTACTAATAGCAGTATTTAAGGATGCTAATGTTGCTACAACGAATCTAATTGATACTTTAATCTCTAATAAGAGACTAGCGCTTTTAAATGATGTAGCCGCTAGTTATACTCAGTTATATGATCAGTTGAGAGGCTCTCAAGTAGCATCAGTTACAACAGCAGTGTCATTAACAGATGATTTAAAAACTAAAGTATTAGCCAAAGTAAAAGAACTTACAGGTAAAGAAGCAGAAGTAGAAAATATAATAGATGAAAGCATTTTAGGTGGTTTCATATTACGAGTTGGTGATATTCAGTATAATGCTAGTATTGCAAATAAGCTCGATAAATTAAAAAGAGAATTTACATTAAATTAATTATAGTTTTAGGTTAGCTTTTTCTAAAGGCTAACAGATAAAAGCTAAAGACTAATAAAAAATGGCAGAAGTAAAACCAGCTGAAATATCAGCAATCTTAAAACAACAACTTTCAGGTTTCGAAGCAAGCGCTTCATTAGATGAAGTTGGAACAGTATTAACTGTAGGTGATGGTATTGTACGTGCTTACGGATTAGCTAATGTGCAATATGGCGAATTAGTAGAATTCGATGGTGGTGCAGAGGGTATCGTACTTAACCTTGAAGAAGATAACGTAGGTATTGTACTTTTAGGAACTTCAGTAGGAGTTAAAGAAGGTTCTACAGTAAAACGTACTGAGCGTATTGCCTCTGTAAAAGTGGGTGAAGGTATCGTTGGTCGTGTTGTAGATACTTTAGGTAACCCAATTGATGGTAAAGGACCAATAACTGGAGAAACTTACGAAATGCCATTAGAGCGTAAAGCACCTGGTGTTATATACAGAGAACCAGTAACAGAACCATTACAAACAGGAATTAAGGCTATTGATGCAATGATCCCAGTTGGTAGAGGACAACGTGAGTTGGTAATTGGTGACCGTCAAACTGGCAAAACAGCCGTTTGTATTGATACCATTATTAATCAAAAAGAATTTTACGATGCAGGTGAGCCTGTGTATTGTATATATGTTGCTGTAGGTCAAAAGGCTTCAACAGTAGCTTTAATTGCTAAAAATTTAGAAGAAAAAGGCGCTTTAGCCTATACTACAATAGTAGCTGCAAATGCATCAGATCCTGCTGCAATGCAAGTATATGCACCTTTTACAGGGGCATCTATTGGTGAGTATTTTAGAGATACTGGTCGTCCAGCTTTAATTATCTATGACGATTTATCTAAGCAAGCAGTTGCTTATCGTGAGGTATCTTTATTATTACGTCGTCCTCCAGGGCGTGAAGCATATCCTGGTGATGTATTTTACTTACACTCTCGTTTATTAGAGCGTTCTGCAAAAGTGATTAATGATGATTCTATTGCTAAGGAGATGAATGATTTACCAGATTCTCTTAGGCCATTGGTAAAAGGTGGTGGTTCATTAACCGCATTACCAATCATTGAAACACAAGCAGGTGACGTTTCTGCATATATCCCAACCAATGTAATTTCTATTACAGATGGTCAGATATTCTTAGATGGTGATTTATTTAACTCTGGTGTTCGTCCTGCAATTAACGTAGGTATTTCTGTATCTCGTGTTGGTGGTAATGCACAGATTAAATCTATGAAAAAAGTAGCAGGAACATTAAAATTAGATCAAGCTCAATTCCGTGAATTAGAGGCATTTGCTAAGTTTGGTTCAGATTTAGATGCAGTAACTTTAAATGTTATTAATAAAGGAAAGCGTAATGTTGAAATCTTAAAACAAGCACAAAACGATCCTTTTAAAGTAGAAGATCAGGTTGCTATTATTTATGCAGGTTCTAAGAACTTATTAAGAGATGTCCCTGTTGAGAAAGTGAAAGAATTTCAGAGAGATTTCTTAGAATTCTTAAAAGCAAAGCATAGTGATGTGCTTAGTACTTTAAAAGCAGGTAAATTAACTGATCAGGTTATAGATACACTTACAAGTGTAGCAAAAGACCTTTCAGGAAAATATAGAGGATAATTACAGTTTTGTGTCATCCTGAATTGTCACACTAAGCGCAGTCGAAGTGTAGTTTCAGGATCTCAAATTTCAGAAATGAAGATTCTGAATTAAATTCAGAATGACAAAAAAGAAACTATGGCAAACTTAAAAGAAATACGTAATAGAATATCATCAGTCTCTTCAACGATGCAGATTACCAGTGCCATGAAAATGGTGTCTGCTGCTAAATTGAAAAAGGCTCAAGATGCTATTACTGCTATGCGTCCTTATGCTAATAAGTTAACTGAATTACTTCAAAGTTTAAGTGCAACGTTAGATGCAGATTCTGGAAGTAAGTACTCTGTTCAACGTGAAGTGAAGAACGTATTAATTGTTCCTATTAGTTCTAATAGAGGATTAGCAGGCGCATTTAATTCTAACATTATTAAGCAAACAAATGTGTTGATTAATGACGTTTATGTAGATAAAAATGTTTCTGTTTTGGCTATTGGTAAAAAAGTGAATGATGCTTTTGCTAAACAAAACAGAGTTATAGCTAATAAAAGCACTGTGTTTGATGATTTAGCTTTCGATAATGTCGCAGCTATTGCGGAAATGTTGATGGAAAAATTTGTTGAAGGTGAGTTCGATAAAATTGAACTAGTCTATAACAATTTTAAAAATGCTGCAACTCAAATAGTTATAACTGAGCAGTTTTTGCCAATCGTTCCTTTAGAAGGTGATGCAAATGTAAATTTAGATTACATTTTTGAGCCATCAAAACAAGAAATTGTGGAGACCTTAATTCCGAAGTCTTTAAAGACGCAATTATATAAAGGTATTAGAGACTCATTTGCTTCAGAGCATGGTGCACGTATGACGGCAATGCATAAGGCAACTGATAATGCAACTGAGTTAAGAGATCAGCTAAAATTAACATACAATAAAGCAAGACAAGCAGCTATTACTAACGAAATCTTAGAAATTGTTGGCGGTGCTGAGGCACTTAATAATTAGGAGATGGCCAAATATTAATATAGCGAGGCCATTAATAACTAACAATTGTCATTCAGAACTTGATTGAATTTCTTAAATTATATAAAACCTAACTTTTACGAGTTGGGTTTTTTTATTTCTTTTAGTGAGAGGACAGCTCGCGCTTCATCGATAAAATATACTTATTAACGATACATTTGATTTTTTTATCTATATTGCCTTTCCAAATCTTAACCTACATTACAATGAAACTACTAAAAAAGGCGACTTACGCCATGGTTTTCGCTGTTATCGTTGCATCTACTTTTCAGTGTGCAAGTCACAAAGAAATAGCCACTACGACTTTTGAAGAACAAACTCCATTTAAAGTTAAACCTGTTTATTTTCAAGAATGGTATGCGGGCATTAAAGTTGGTGGTACTGGTATTAATATCTATGTTCCTGTTGTTAATAAAACCAATAACGTTCAATTGGATAGTATTTATTTTAGAAACTTAAAAGGAAAGCTTATCGAAAAGGGTGGAAGATATTCCGCATTACTTAAGAATAAAGCAGGTGATTACACATTTAAAATTTCAGAAAGTGCCGTGGAGTATCCGTTCACACTTTTAAACAATGAGTGCGCAATTAGCTATATAGAAAATGGTGAGACTAAGTATTTAAAAATCTCAAAGACTAGCGAATTAGCAGGTATTTATTATGAAAATGGACCACCATCAATTTATACAACCAGATCATCTACAGTAATTGCTACGCTAGATGATGAGCATGCCGACTAATAAAGATTTTAGTTATTGAGTCATCCTAAAATAGGTTGAAAGGTTATATTAAAATAAAATTAGACCAGAACAATCATTTGTACAGGTTTTTTGGGTAAAATTAATTGTTTAGCCCGTTGAGTAAACCAAGTATTAATTTAATACTTTTGAGCTTAATCAATACTTTTAGATTGAGCGGATTCAAATCACTTTTTAAGCAAACCTTTATTTATGGTTTAGCTACTGTGCTACCAAGAATGTTGAGTTTTTTATTAGTGCCATTATACACAAGTCCAGAGGTGCTTTCTAGTCCTGCAGAATATGGTAAAGTCTCAGTAATCTTTTCATATTTTGTATTATTCAATGTCATTTTAGCTTACGGGATGGAAACCGCATTCTTTCGTTTTTTTAATAAAGAGGATGATAAAGATGCTGTTGTCGGAACAGCTACAATTTCTTTAATAATATCTTCCATAGTATTCTTTGTATTGGCATTACTATTTCAAAATCAAATAGCAAATTATATCAATATCGATGTTAAGTACATCAACTTAGTTATTTGGATATTACTATTAGATGCTTTAGTCATTATTCCTTTCGCTTGGCTTCGCGCCAATCAAAAGCCAATGCGTTATGCTATAGTTAAGATATTAAATGTAGTTATCAATATTGGCTTAAACTTATTCTTGCTGTTATCCTTACAAGATTTAGCTCAAAATGGAGGGGTATTTGAAGGTATTTACAAACCTAATTTCGAAGTCAGCTATATATTCATTGCTAATTTGGTTTCAAGTGCATTCACTTTAGTTTTAATGTTTTCATTCTATGCTAAGCTTAAGTATAAATTCGATATAAGCTTATGGAAACAAATGATGAAATATGCTGTGCCAGTTTTAATCGCAGGTATTGCCTTTTCAATCAATGAAACTTTTGATCGCATATTACTAAAAGAACTATTACCAGCAGATGTTGCTGATAATGAAATCGGAATGTACTCAGCTTGTTACAAGCTAGCATTGTTTATGACCTTGTTTGCGACGGCTTATCGTTTGGGTATTGAGCCTTATTTTTTCAGTCATGCAAAGACTAAAAATCCGCAAAAAAATTATGCCAGTATTTTAGAATTCTTTGTAGCTTTTGGTTCAATCATTTTACTAGCTGTTGTTGTATTTGCCGATGTCTTAAAACCGATCATAATTAGAAGCGAAGCATATTGGGAAGCCATGTGGATTGTACCAATTATTTTAATTGCAAATTTCTGTTTGGGTATTTATCACAACCTTTCTGTTTGGTATAAAATTACAGACAGAACAAAATTTGGAGCCTATATTTCTGTCGTTGGAGCTATAGTAACTTTAATAATCAATTTTGTTTTTATTGAATCGTACTCCTATAAAGCCTCAGCTATAGCGACACTTGTGGCTTATGCGATAATGATGTTATTATCCTACTATTTCGGGAGAAAGTATTATCCAATTCCTTATAATATCAAGAAAATAGGGTTGTATATGCTGACCTCAATCTTTTTATCAGTATTGTCTTTTTATTATTATCCTAGCAATTATTTTATAGGAATTACAATGTTAATTGTATTTTTGGTGCTAGTTATTGTGTTGGAAAAGAACCAACTAAAACAGGTCTTAAAACGCTGAAATGATAAAATTATTTCGTAAAATACGCTACGACCTTATGGAAAAAAACAAAACAGGCAAGTATTTAAAATACGCTATTGGCGAGATTTTTTTGGTAGTTATTGGGATTCTTATTGCATTACAATTAAACAACTGGAACCAAAATAGAGCCTTAAAAAAAGAAGAGCTTAAAGTAATGAAAAGCCTTCATAAAGAGTTTAGTCAAAACCTTGTTAAATTTGATAAAGTCTATAATGTTCATTTAGAAAGAAAAAAAAATATAGAATTAATTATGGCTATTAAGCCTCAAGAACTTTCAATGGATAGTTTATGGACTTTAATAAAAGCTGTTAGTGCTAATAATTACACCTTCGACCCATATCAAGGCATTTATAATTCTGTGATTAATTCCGGAAAAATAGAGATAGTATCAAACGATTCATTAAAAGAAAAAATATATAGAGTACAGGATTTAATTAGCGATTACAAAGAGGAAGAAATTGGCTCAAGGAACTTCGCCATTCAAAATCTTCATAAATATATATTATCAGAAACGGTTTTTGATAATTTTAAATTAAATCAACAAAATTATTCACCAACTTAAAGGGAAGAGTTAAGACTTAAAAATATATATAGAATTAATAGAGTCTGATAAATATGTAAATATATTGGTTTACTTAAAATCATGGATGACTGATATTTTTACCGAAGGTCCAATTTTAAGAGAAGAAATAGTCTCTATAATTAATTTATTAGAAGAAGAAATCGAAAAACATGAAAATTAAAATAATAAACAAATCAAGACACGAGTTACCGCATTACGAAACCATCGCATCTGCTGGTATGGATCTGCGTGCCAGTTTAACAGAGTCTAGAATATTAAAACCTTTAGAAAGAACCATCGTTGGTACAGGCTTATTTATAGAATTACCAATAGGTACTGAAGCACAAGTAAGACCAAGAAGTGGGTTAGCGGCAAAAAAAGGAATTACAGTACTAAATGCACCAGGAACAGTAGATGCAGATTACAGAGGTGAAATAGGAGTAATTTTAGTAAACCTCTCAAATAAAGATTTCACAATTAATAATGGTGAACGTATTGCACAATTAGTTATCGCAAAACATGAACGTGCTGAATGGGAACAGGTTGAGTTATTATCTAACACTGATAGAGGTGAAGGTGGTTTTGGGAGTACAGGCGTTCAATAAAATTCTTGCGAAAGCAGGAATCTCATAATTAATTGTATAAAACATTGGTACGTCTATAAAATGAGCAATAAGAAAGATGGTGTTTTATAAATTGGAGTACCTGATAATATAGAAGAGATTGGAAAATAGAATTAATAGAAGATTTGAATCCAAGTTGGTCAGGTATAAGTGTCAATTGGAATCTGAATTATAGTAAAATTAGAAAAGAAGTTTAACCTTTAAAAGATACCTGCTTTTGCAGGCATGTAATATGAAAATAATAGTACCAATGGCAGGCAGAGGTTCGCGCCTTAGACCGCATAGTTTAACCGTGCCAAAACCTTTAATTCCGGTTGCGGGACAACCTATAGTACACCGTTTAGTAAAAGATATCGCCAAAATTTTAAAGCAACCTATTGAAGAAATTGCTTTTGTTTTAGGCGATCCTGCATTTTTTGGTGATGAAGTTATTGAGAGTTTAACTGAACTTGCTGAAGGACTTGGAGCTAAAGCATCTATTTACAGACAAGATCAACCACTAGGAACTGGGCATGCTATTATGAGTGCTAAACCATCTTTGTCTGGTCCTGCTGTAATTGCTTATGCAGATACATTAATTAGAGCAGAGTTCGATTTAGATTCGGCTGCCGATAGTGTCATTTGGACAAAACGCGTGGCAAATCCTGAAGCTTATGGAGTGGTAAAATTAAATGACCAACATAATATTGTTGAGTTGGTTGAAAAGCCAGAAACCTTTGTTAGTGACCAAGCCGTAATAGGCATTTATTACTTTAAAGATGTTGCAGTATTAAAGGAAAAACTACAAGAAGTATTAGATGAAAACATAATGAATGGAGGCGAATACCAGATTAACGATGGTATTAAACGTATGATGGCAGATGGAAGAGTTTTTAAAACAGGTACAGTTGACGAGTGGATGGACTGCGGAAACAAAGCGGTTACTTTAGAGACCAATGCTAAGATGTTAGGCTTTTTAACAGCAGATAAAGAAGAACAATTAATTGATGATTCTGTCGTTTTAGAAAACTCATCAGTTATTGAGCCATGCTATATTGGTGAAGGCACTGTGTTAAAAAACACAACGGTCGGACCATATGTTTCAATAGGTAAAGCTTGTGTCATAGAAAACTCAACCGTTAAAAATAGCTTAATTCAAAACCAAAGCACTATTAAAAACGCTAATTTAGACGAAGCTATGATTGGTAACCATGTGAAGTATAATGGTGAGTTTACTAAGATTAGTATTGGTGATTATACAATAATTGAGTAAAATTCCTACGAAGGCTGAAAATCGAAGATTCAACGAATCTAATCTCTTGATTTTAGTTTGGAACAATCTTTGAAAGTTAAATTGTCATTCAGAGTAAAATGAAGCATCTTAAATGAAATTGAATAGAAAAATAATAAGACTTTTCTTAGTACTTTTTATAGTACCAATGCTTGCTGTGGCTCAAGTCAATTTCAATAAACCACCAGATGATGACTTAGGAAACGTAGAAGACGAATTTCAAGAGTGTTTTTTTGAAGCCTTAAAACAAAAAGGAATTGAAAACTATGATCGTGCTATAGATGCACTTCAGAAATGTTTAAACCTAAATAGTAAATTTCCAGTTATCTATTTCGAACTCGGTAAGAATTATAATAAACTCAAAAACTTTGGTGCTGCAGAAGACAATCTAAAAAAAGCGATTAGTATGCAACCAGATAACGAATGGTTTTTGGATGAACTCTACGATGTTTATTATCAGCAAGACGATATTAATAATGCCATAAAAACCATAAAACAACTTGTAAAATTCCATCCAGATTATAAGGAAGATTTAGCAGCACTTTATGTTAGAGAAGAAAAATACAAGCAAGCTTTACAATTATTAGATGAGTTGGATTCTGAAATAGGTATTAGCGAATCTAGAGATGCGATGCGTAACGATGTTTACAGTATTACAGGCAATGCAGACGATAGAATTGAAAATCTTGAACAGCGCATTGCTAATAATCCCAATAACGAAGACAATCATTTAAAGCTCATTTATAGATACAGTCAAACAGGAGATCGGAAAAACGCTTTTAAAGCGGCTAAAAACTTATTAAAAGTGAAGCCAGACTCTAAGTTTGTGCATTTAGCGTTGTATAAATTTCATCTTCAAGATGGTAAAGTCAACGCTGCTATTCGTTCTGTAAAGATAGCATTAACGAGTCCAGAGATTAATGCAGATGCTAAAGCTAAAGTTCTAAAAGATTTTGTGAATTTTGTGGCTAAAAACCCTAAACACGAAGCTGAATTAATTAACATTATGGTTTTGGTTGACGAGAATAAAGACGCACAAACCCATAGTGACTTAGGTCAGTATTATTTAAAAGCAGGAGACAAGGTTAAGGCACTTTCAAATTTCAAAGAAGCGCTTAAGCAAGACCCTAGCGACTTTAAATTAATAAAAGACGTATTACTACTTCAATTAGACATTAAAGACTATATAGCCGTTATAAATGATAGTGAAAGTGCTCTAGAGTTATACCCTGCACAACCTATTTTGTATTTAGTAAATGGTGTAGCTAATAATAATTTAGAACACTATAAAAAAGCAATCGATAATTTAGAAATGGGTTTAGATTTTTTAATTGATAACCCTAATATGGAAGCCGATTTTTATTCTCAATTAAGTATTGCTTATAAAGCCTTAAATAATATTATTAAATCTGAAACGTTTGCTAAAAAGGCACAAGCCATAAAAGCGCAACAATAAATGAAACGAGCATTTTCAAAAGTTTAAATAAAAAAAATGATTAACAGCAAACGACATGTGACCAATGAAAAGCAATAGAAAACACACATGAATTTACCTCAAACCTATAAAAACTTAAAAACCACATTTTGCATAGTATTAGTTCTATTAGCTTTTAGCTGTAGGTCTGCTAAAAGTGTCATCGCATCTGGTGAAGCAAGCAATAAACTCTCTGCTAAGCAAGTCATTAAGCAGCACCAGAAGAATGATGCTAATTTTAAAACTATGCTCGCGAAAGTTAGAATTGACTTAATTAAAGGAGAAAAAGAACAAGGCCTTACGTTTAATTTTAGAATGGAAAAGAATAAGGTGATCTGGTTAAGCGCTCCGTTTGGAATAGCACGAATGATGTTAACTCCAGATAAAGTTCGTTTTTATAATAAACAAGACAATCAATATTTTGATGGAGACTATAAGCTATTGATTGATTTTGTTGGTGTAGATTTAGATTTTTTGAAAGTGCAGAATATTCTTTTAGGTCAGGCTATTTATAACCTCAAAGATGAACCTTATAGAGTTGAGATTAATGAAAATTCTTATGCATTGCAACCAAAAGATCAGAATGCACTTTTAGAGTTGTTTTATCTTATTAATCCGTCGCATTTTAAAATGGATAGTTTACAGTTATTCCAACAGTTGAAAAGAAGAATGCTTCAAATCGATTATTCCTCTTATCAAGAAGTAAAGAATCAAGTATTACCTCAAAACATAAGAATAATTGCAGTTGAAGATTCAGATGAGGTTGCCATTACTATAGAATTTAAATCGGTATCTTTAAATGAAGACGTTCGTTTCCCGTTTAAAATTCCTACTGGATACAAAGAAATAGTTATAAAATAATGAGTACTAAGCGATTCTATATTACACTTGTTTTTGCATTGCTACTATCTTGCTTTGCTGTTACTGCACAAGGCAATAAGCAAAAGGAGTTGGAGGCTCAACTTCAGCAAAAACGTAAAGAACTTAAAGAACTTAATGCCTTATTATTCTCTAATAAAAAGCAAAAAAAATCAGTAATCACTCTCATTGAAGACCTTACCTATAAAGTAAGGGTTAGAAAAAATTTAATTAAAATTACTAACGAACAAGCTAATCTACTAACAAGAGAGATTAACGGCAATCAAAAAGAAATTACAAGCCTTAGAACACAGCTTCAAGAATTAAAAGATGATTATGCGGCAATGCTTGTAAAATCTTACAAAAGTAAATCAGAACAAAGTAAAGTGATGTTTCTATTATCTTCAGATAACTTTAAACAAGCCTATAAACGTTTGCAATACATTAAGCAATATGCTAATTATCAAAAAGAGCAAGGTGTAGCTATAAAGACAAAAACAAAGCAACTTCAAGACTTAAATATTCAATTATCTAAACAAAAGGAAGACAAGCAAAAGCTTATTGAAGAAAACCGAAGTGAAAAACGACAACTAGAGAAAGAGTTAAAGGATCGCGAAGTATTGATGGCTTCAATTAAGTCTGATATGGGAAAATTTTCGGCTCAAATAAAAAAGAAGAAGCAAGAAGCTGATCGCTTAGATAGGGAGATAGATCGTTTAATTAAGCTAGCTATTGCTGCATCTAATAAAAAAGCAGGAAAAACAACCTCAACAGGAAAGTTTGTACTTACTCCTGAAGCTAAAAAATTAGCTGTAAACTTTGAGGCCAACAAAGGTAAATTAGGCTGGCCGGTTTCTAGAGGAGTTATAAAAAGTAAATTCGGTAAAGGACGTTCATTGACAGATAACTCAATTGAAGTTAATAATTCTGGAATTAAAATTGCTGCTGAAAAAAGGGCTGAAGTTAAGTCTGTTTTTAAAGGTAAAGTATCTTCAATTACCATTGTGAAAAACGCAAATGCCGCTATAATAATACGACACGGAAACTACCTAAGTATATATTATAATCTATCAAAAATTTATGTTAAAACTGGTGATAAAATTGAAACAGGACAAGTGATTGGTGAGGTTTTTAGTAATAAAACCACTGGAGAATCATTACTAGATTTTAGAATATACAAAAACGACCAAAAGCTTAATCCTGAGTTGTGGCTTGCTAAATACTAGCTATAAAGTTATTGATTTGTCATTCAGAGCGCTAGCGAAGAATCTATAAACACCTAAAATTCATATAATTTACATTATGAAAACTATAGGCAATACAACTACTATATTTATATTCTTACAAATAAAACGAAAACAGTACTGTACACTGGTGTAACAAACAATCTTAAAGACCGATTACATTTTCATCATAATCCAGAGCCATTTTCAAAGGCTTTTACTGCGAAGTATAAGTGTTTATATCTGTTATATTATGAACATTTTTTTAACATTGACGATGCCATAAAAAGAGAAAAAGAAATCAAAGGTTGGAGCAGAAAGAAAAAGGAGGATTTAATTAATTCAATTAATGCTAAATGGAAATTTTTAAACGAGGATATCTGAGAGTTCATTAAGTCACTGTGTTCCTTCTGAATGACAAAACATAATGTGTGTCATTCAGAGCACTAGCGAATAATCTCAAAAGAAACAATCAAAAAGTTATATAGATTCTTCAATCCTTACGTCCTTCTGAATGACAAGTTAATTACTCAAATAGCGCTTTAAGCTCAGTAGCTTCATTTGGCTTTATTTTCCCAGCTAAAAGCAAACTCAATTGCTTTCTACGCAAAGCTGCATCAAAACGTTGTTTTTCTAATTCAGTTTCTGGTACAAGCTCTGGTACTTTTACAGGCTGGCCAGTTTCGTCAACTGCAACAAAGGTGTAAATGGCTTCATTAGCTTTAACAGATTCACCAGACTCTCTATCTTCAATCCAAACATCCATATAGATTTCCATAGAAGAGTTAAACGCTCTAGATACTTTAGCTTCAATTGTAACTACACTTCCTAAAGGCACAGACCTATTAAATGCAACATGATTAACAGAGGCTGTTACCACAATACATCTAGAGTGGCGTCTGGCAGAAATACTTGCAGCTCTATCCATACGCGCTAGCAACTCTCCACCAAATAAATTATTGATGGGATTAGTTTCACTTGGTAAAACTATATCAGTAACGATTGTTTTAGACTGAAATGCTGTTCTTGATTGCATAAATTTTCGAAATTATGCGCAAAGATAAGGTGCTTTACTTAAATAAATGGATAAGAGAAAGGTTAATCTAATTTCTTAATCAATAACCAAGCATCCCGATTGTGCTCACGACGTACTTTGTAAAGTTCGCTTTGCGCTTCTGCTCTGGTTTCAAAACTAGCGTAAACCACTTCGTGCAAACCATAGCGATTAGCACCAATTTTTCTAGCTTTATAACCTTTAGCCCTAAGTTGATTTACTTTTTTATCAGAATTAGCTTCAATTCTAAAAGCACCAGCAACAATATGGTAGTTGCCACTTTGCTTTTTTATAGATAAGGTTGCGGCAGGCAATGGATTGCTAATAATAAAAGTTGCTTCTTGTACCTTAGCATCAAGTTGCTCATTAGCCTTTTCTTGTGCTAATTGATTGTGGTCTTCAATACTGTTATTATAGAGAAATGCAGCACTTAAACCAGCTAATCCTAATATGATTACAGCAGTAGCTGCATATTTTAACCAATTGTTGTTAGAGCGTTTTTCTGGTGTAAAAGCAATTGGAGCTGTTTCTTCAATTGCTTCAACAGTGTCTTTATAAATCTCGCGTGTAATATCAGAAGACATAAAGTGAGAAAAACCAAAAGAGTCTGTTAGATAATTGATATGGAAAGAAGGATCAAACACAATGTTTCCATCAGCATTTAAAATTAACTCACCAATATTTTCAAACTTAATTGTTTCACCTTCAACTAAAAACGATTTTATAGATTTCACTTGTTCAGAAATCTTTTCCGCAGCCTTAGAATATGGTGTTTTTTCGACCTCAGAAATATAATTAGCTAATAAGCCATCATTATTTTGAAGTTGCTCATTAAATGATAATACTTTTTTAGGAGGATAAAAGGTATGAGTTGTCTTATGGACTTTAGCCGAAACGCGATTGGTTAAAAAGGCTCCTAAACCAGGAACGGTTACACAATCGTAACGGTATAAAAGATCGCTAATGTAAGTCTCTAACTGCATAGTGAAACAAAGTTAAAAATTTTTGATTCTGAATGAAGTTTAGCATGATTTAGTTATTAACATCAGAAAAATTTAGTTTCTTGTAGGTTTGAAATCAATACTTTAAAATGACAGACCAACAATTAATTTACGCTTTAGCTTTGCAACACGTTCCAAAAATTGGTGCAACAACAGCCAAAAAGCTTATTAATCACTGTGGTTCTGCTGAGGAAGTCTTAAAAGAGAAAAAATCGAAGCTCTTAAAAATTGATGGCATTGGCACCATTACAATTGAAGGGCTTTTTGATAAAATTCATCTTGAAGAAGCAGAAAGCGAATTAAAATTCATCAAAGACAATAACATTATCGCTCATTATTTCACAGAAGATACTTATCCCGAAAAATTAAAGCATTGTATTGATGGTCCTATTGTATTGTTCCAATCCGGAAACATCAATTTAAAACAACAACGGATTATTAGTATCGTTGGAGCTCGAAAAATAACAACTAGCGGAATCGCATTTTGTGAAAAGTTGGTTGAATCCTTATCTCAATTTAACCCAGTAATTGTTTCGGGCTTTGCTTATGGTACCGATATTACAGCACAGAAGGCAGCAGTTAAACACAATTTGCAAACCATAGGTTGTTTAGCGCATGGACTAAACCAGATTTATCCTAAAGTGCATAAAAAATATGTAGCAGGTATTGAAAATCATGGTGGATTTTATACCGATTTTTGGAGTACAGATACATTTGATAGAAACAACTTTTTAAAACGAAATAGAATCATTGCAGGACTTAGTGAAGCGACCATAGTTATAGAATCTGCCGAAAAAGGTGGAAGTTTAGTAACAGCAGATATTGCAAACTCGTACAATAGAGAAGTATTTGCCGTACCAGGAAGAACAACTGATAGCCAAAGTATTGGCTGTAATAATTTGATAAAATTTCAGAAAGCACATTTACTATCTAACCCTTTAGATGTACCTTATATGTTGAATTGGGAACTGGAATCCGATAAAAAACCAGCAGTACAAAAACAGTTATTTGTAGAGCTAGAACCAGATGAGAAAATCATTTATAATTTTTTAAAAGATAATGACAAAGAGTTACTAGATGTCATTGCTTTACGCTGTGAAATGCCAACCTATAAGATTGCAGGCATATTATTAAATATGGAATTGAAAGGAGTTGTGCGACCTTTGCCAGGTAAGTTGTTTGAGGTTATTTAAATTCCTGCGCAGGCAGGAATCTTAACTTAGGAATCTTTCAACTTTTCTTTCAACTCTCTTATTAGTGCATCTTTATCCTTAAGCTGTTTCTCATAGAGTTCAATTAATTTTTCTGATAATTGATTAACTACTTCTGCATAGCCAACACCACCATTCTGATTGTTGTTATTCACAAAAACAGTCTTTCCATCTAACAATTCATTAATATTGGTATCTAAAATTTCTGCAATTTGTTGCAGGAGAATAACATCTGGCACAGATTTATCTGCTTCAATGTTGCTAAGTGTTGCTTGTGACACATGTAATTTCTCAGCTAAAACTTCTTGTGATAAGCCTTTACCAGCGCGTTTGGTTTTAATATTACTGCCTATACTCATAGAATTATTAAAATTTTAATAAAGATATTATTTTTTTAATTGGTGCAATTGTTCTTTTGATTGAATTTTAACTAATTATTAATCTTTTAACTTAAAATTTAATATTATGAAAAAAATTCTTGTTTTATTTGTATTGGCTTTTAGTCTAATGTCATTTACTAGTAATAAATTAATTACCAATAAATCCGAGCTACCTCAAGTTTGTTGTAAAGCAACATTAATAATTAATGGAGAACCTGGTCCATCTGCGACTGCCTGTGTAAATGGAGTTTCTGGACCGGAAACTATCAATCTTGTTTGTAAGATGGCGAAAAATAAATTAATGAAAGAATTGACAGCAGCAGCTGAATAAAAATATATAATGAAAACTTTTGTTTATACAATTCTTTGCTTTTCTACATTTGTCTTAGGAATCAAGGGGAAAGAAGAAAGAACATTGATTATCAATTATATTCATTCTACTCATATTGAAGGTTTGCCTTCAAAGACTTCGGTTAATGCTACCTTAATTTCAAATGATAAATTTTCATTATATGAAATGGATTATCGTAATAATCAAAATTTAATTGACGAGGAAGACAATGATGATGGTCAAACGTTTCTTTCAATAAGAACTTCTTCTAACCCGTATATTTTCAAAGATTATTCAAAAGAAATTTTTTATAGTACTGAAAGGATTAGCATTAAGCCATTTTTGGTTAAAGATTCGACTAATATATTTAAATGGAATTTATTAGAAGAGCGAAAGACCATTTTAAATTATGATTGTCAAAAAGCCAAGTTAGAATATAGAGGGAGGGTTTATATAGCTTTTTTTACTACTGACATTCCTTTTAATGCAGGCCCTTGGAAATTTTCTGGTTTACCTGGTACAATTTTGGAAATTAAATCTGAAGATGGAGTTTTTGAAATGAATGCAGTTAATCTGAAAATTATTAATAATAGTACAGATATATCAAGTCCTTACGAAAATTTAGAAAAAGCAATTAATTGGGAGGAATTCATATTAAAATATAGAAAAAAATACGATGAACTTCTTTCATATGTTGATGAAAACAACGTTACAATGACAATACCGAAAAGGAAAATAGAAGTATTAATTGAAGACTAAGTTAAGTATTCATGGAAATAAAAACAAAACCATAAATTTTTTTATGGTTTTGTTTTTTATTATTAGTAATATATCATATTCCCAAGGTGTTGTTCAGGGTTTTGTCAAAGATTCTCTTACAGATGTACCATTACATAACGTAAATATTCTTATAAAATCCAATAAAAATAAATTATTAGATTTTACCTTCACTAATTCTAAAGGGTTTTATAAAAAGACATTACCTAAAGATTATGACTTACTTTATGTAGAAGTATCGATTATTGGTTACAAAAAAAGTGTTAAAGTTATAAAAATTATAGACTCAAATAAGGAGACTTACATTTTAGACTTTGCTCTTAAAGAGCGTCTGGATGAACTAGAAGAAGTATATATTGAAGGAAAAAAGCGACCTATTACGGTAAGACAAGACACTACGGTTTATAATTTAGAAAAGTTTAAAGATGGTACGGAGCGTGTTGTGGAAGATATCCTTAAAAAACTACCAGGCATTACAGTAGGGGAAAATGGTCTGGTAAAATTTAAAGGAAAAACTGTTACCAGATTGTTATTGGATAATGATAATATTTTTGATTCTAATTACGGCATAGGCACAAAAAACATAAGCTCAGATATTATTGAGGGTATTGAAGCGATAGAAGATTATAACGAAAACCCATTGTTAAAAGGCGTAAAATCTTCTCAAAATGTTGCCTTAAATCTTAAACTAAAAAAAGGAGAAGCAGATATTTCAGGAAATACAGAGTTAGGCTTAGGTGTTGATTCTAAAAAATATGCAAAGGGTAATGCTCTCGTAGTTTCAAAAAAAGCAAAAGGCTTCTCTTCTGTTGGTTATAATAACATTGGTGAGAATTATAGCCCTTATAATTTCGTATCTAATAACATTGATATTTCGAGATTGTCAGAGCTATCTCAGCGCACTTCTAATTTAGTTAACGATAATGGTTTTAATTCCATACTGCCAGATAATAGAGTACGTGTTAATAATAATTTTTTCGGGAGTCTAAACGCATTATATAAACTCAAAGACAACCTTTCATTACGAGTAAATTATAATCTTTTTAAAGATAAATTAATTAGAAACGAGAGCACCAACACGCGTTTTATATTTAATAACCAAGAAATTAATATAAACACCGCTGAAAATTTCATTAAGAGCCCACTAATAAACGCAGGTGCTTACGAGCTCATCTATAAAATCAATAAAAAAGAGTTATTAACTTCTAAAGGAAAAGTTGATTATCAAAAAATTAATAGTGCTTCCAGCGGTTTTAATAATGAAGATTTATTTTCTAATAAGACCACTAGCAGAGATGTATTTTTTAATAATAAAATAGAATACACCAATCGTTTTAAAACATCTACTGTATTTCAATCTTCTATTGAAATTTCCTCTAATGACTTACCACAAAATGTAAATATTACTACTGATTTAGATAATGCTAGACAGCAAATTGATTTTAAGAAAAACACCTTAGATATTAATGCGTCTTTATTATCTAAAATAAAAAAAAGCGAATATGGCATTAAGTTAGGCTATAATTTTGATGAAAATTTTGTTAATTCAGACTTGCAAGGTATTTCTTTTAATAATCAGAATATATCAAATGATGTATATTACAGAATATCCAAACCGTACTTAAACTTAGATTATAACCATAGATTAGGTCAATGGAATTTTATAGCAAATATAGAAAATGAGATTTTTAATATTTCTCTAATTGATATGAATTTAGACACGGATTATAATAATTCCTTTTATACTATAAACCCTTCATTAACTATTCAACATAAATTAAGTAAAGTTTCAAATTTATATACGGGTTATAAGCTATCCAATCAAATACCAGACGCACAAAATGTTTTTTCTGGACTAATACTAACTAATAACAGATTATTTCTGAATAATGATTTTTCGTTTAACTTATTTAATAATCAGTCTTTCGATGTTGGTTTTAGAGTTAATGATTTTTATAATTTGTTTCAATTTAATGTGTATGCTAATTATAATTATAGCAAATACGGTTACTTATCTCAGTTAAATATTAATGAAGATTTAAGTTTTTCTACATCAATTGTAGAATCAGTGAATAATAAGAATTTGCAGTTTGGGTTTAGACTAGAGAAGTATCTTCATTTTTTAAGAAGTACACTAAATTTAAATTCCAATTATACGATTAGGCAATATCAAAATATTATAAATGATTCGGGCTTAAGAGACAATACAAGTAAAAATTTATTTGTAGAATTTAAAATAAGAACAGGTTTTAAAGGCACCTTAAACTTTGAAAATAATGTATTTGTAAATAACAATTTCTTTGAAACAGGCTTAGGTAATTCTAACGAATTTACTTCTTTTCAAAATGATTTTTCTGTAAAGTATATCAAAAATAGTTTTCATTTTAATATAAATACCCAATATTTTAAGCCAGATTTAAAACAAGATATTTCAGGAGATTTATTTTTAGATGCATCTATTCGATTGACCTCAAAAAATAAAAAAATAGAATATATGTTTAAAGCCAATAATCTCTTAAATCAGAAAAAATATAGAAATATAAATTCTTCAGATTTATCTACAACAAGTTTTGAGCATAATTTACAAGAACGTTTTGCCTTATTTTCAATTGGCTTTAGATTTTAATTTAATACCCAAGTTTAGTTCTAACACGTTTCAAAACACCTTCAGCAACAACCTTCGCTTTAGCAGCTCCTTTGGCTAGTGCAGCATCAACTTCATTAAGATTATTCATATAATAATCGTAACGTTCTCTTGGTTCAGAAAAACGCTCTAAAATTAATTCGTATAAAGCTTGTTTGGCGTGTCCATAGCCATAATTCCCACGGTCGTAATTGGCTTTCATTTCAGAAATTTGAGCATCTGAAGCTAATAAATTATATAAAGCAAAACAGTTACAAGTTTTCCAATCTTTTGGTTCTTCAAGTGGTGTACTATCTGTTGCAATAGACATTATTTGCTTTCGCAATTTCTTTTCAGGTAAAAATATATCAATGATATTCCCTTTACTTTTACTCATTTTAGAACCATCAGTACCAGGAATTAACATCGTATCTTTTTGTATATCTGCTTTTGGCAATACAAAAGTTTCACTTCCCATTTTGGCATGAAAACGAGATGCCACATCGCGTGTCATTTCTATATGTTGTTCTTGGTCTTTACCTACAGGAATAATTTCTGCATCGTACAATAAAATATCAGCAGCCATAAGCATTGGGTACGTAAATAACCCTCCATTTACATCGTCTAAACGATCTGCTTTATCTTTAAAACCATGCGCTAATTCTAAACGTTTAAAAGGAAAAAAGCAATTTAAATACCAAGATAATTCAGTGACTTGTGGCACATCACTTTGTCTGTAAAAAACCGTTTTATCTATATCTAAACCAAAAGCTAACCAGGTGGCTGCTGTAGAGTAAGTGTTACTTCTTAATGTCTCAGCATCTTTTATCTGAGTTAAAGAATGTAGATCTGCAATAAACAAATACGAATCATTAGCTCCATCTTTTGCTTGTTCTATCGCAGGTAGTATTGCGCCTAAAATATTACCGAGATGAGGTGTGCCTGTACTTTGTATTCCTGTTAATATTCTTGCCATGCCAACTTCCTGCGAAAGCAGGAATCTCATTAAATTAAACTTAATTCTAAAATTGAAACAAAGATAATTTTTTGAAAGAACTATTAGAAGGTATTTGAATTAAATACTTAGTTTTGAACAAATGAAGTTTTTTAAATATCCATTCTGGGTTTTTTATCGTATTTGGTTCTACATATTAGTAGCAATTCCGATAATAGCCTTGTTCCCTTTACTTATTATTTCTATCTCTAGAGAACAATGGTATCCTTATTTCTTTAGGTTAGCACGTATTTGGTCTAAATTTATTTTAATAGGAATGGGTTTTGGATATAAAATAGCAAGAGCCGAAACTCCAGACCCTATAAAGAGTTACATGTTTGTGGCTAACCACACATCTATGGCAGATATTATGCTAATGTTGGTGGCTTCTAAAAACCCATTTGTATTTGTAGGTAAGAAAGAATTAGCAAAAATTCCATTATTCGGTTTCTTTTACAAACGCACCT
>NZ_CAXBGB010000013.1:0-40968 GCF_963975125.1 uncultured Winogradskyella sp.
CGACCTCTAGTTGATGAAACCAAATTTAGAAAAGAACATCAACTGAGTAACCTACCAGTGATTGCCTTATTACCTGGGAGTCGAAAACAAGAAATTACTAAAATGCTTGGAGTAATGCTGAGTTTGGTTAATAATTTTAAGGATTACCAGTTTGTTATTGCAGGAGCTCCAAGTCAAGATTATGATTTTTACAAACGTTTTATAAAACAAGAGAACGTTAGCTATATCCCTAATAAAACATATGATTTATTAAGTATTTCTAATGCGGCTTTAGTCACTTCTGGTACTGCTACTTTAGAAACAGCTTTATTTAAAGTTCCTCAAGTGGTTTGCTATAAAGCTAATGCCATTTCTTACCAAATTGCAAAACGTATTATTACATTAAAGTATATTTCGTTGGTTAATTTAATTATGGATCGCGAGGTGGTTACAGAGTTAATTCAAGGAGGTTTAAACAAAAAACGTCTTAAAAAAGAATTGACTTCAATTTTAGAAACTGAAAAACGCGAACAGCTCTTTTTAGATTATTACGAGTTAGAAAAAAAACTTGGTGGAAAAGGTGCTAGTGATAATGCCGCTGAATTGATTTATAAAGCTATTACATAATATGAAGCGAATTTTACCTGTTTTATTCTTACTATTAGTTGCCAGTAGTTGTAAATCTAAAAAATCATATTCCAGTAAAAAAAGGCAAACACATACTGTTAAAGTTAATACGCCTACAAAACCTTCTAAAGAAGCAGAACGTATTGTAAAATATGCTAAGACTTTTGATGGTACGCGTTATAAATATGGTGGTACTACAAAACGCGGTATGGATTGCTCTGGTTTAATCTACACAAGTTTTAAAGAACATAACATCAATTTACCCAGAACTACAGCAGCACTTCAAAGCACTGGGAGTTGGATTGACCTTAAAGAAGTAAATGTTGGTGATTTAATCTTTTTTGCCACAAAAAAAAACAGTCGTAAGGTGAACCATGTAGGTATTGTAACCAATGTAAGAACAGGAAATGTAGAGTTTATACACGCTTCTAGTAGTAGAGGTGTTATGATATCTTCTTTAGCAGAAAAGTATTGGTATTTTGCTTTTGTACAGGCACGACGTGTTCTGTAATTCTTTTCTTATATTTTTTATTATATTAGTAACTCATTATCATGAAGTTACTGAATTTCACCATAATAAAACTCACCATCTGTTTGGTTATTGGAATTGTATTGGCGCATTATGCTAGTATTGATTTTCAAACAGTTTTATACACTACTGTTGGTCTGGTTGTTTTACTAAGTCTATATTGGGTATTTCTTCGCAAGAAAATAGATCGATTACCTGCTTTTGCTTTGCTAACCTATTTATGCATGATTGGTATTGGAATGACCTCCTATTCCATTCAAGATGAAAGACTTAAAACTAATCATTACACACAAATTAAGTCATATACAGATTTCAATTCAATAGAATTTAAAATTAAAGAGCGTCTAAAACCAGACAATTATAATGAGAAGTATATTGTTTCTGTAACATCATTTAATTATAAAATAGCATCTGGTAAATTGCTAATAAACATTAAACGAGATAGTTTGAATAAAACACTATTTGTTGATGACGTTTTATTTGTGTCTTCAAAATTACAAGATATTCAAAAACCTTTAAATCCGCATCAATTTGATTACAGTAAATATTTAGAATTAAAGCAAGTTTATCATCAACTCTATTTAAAATCGGATGACATAGTATTGCTTTCAGATTCTAAAACCACAATTTATGGTTATGCTGATGCATTGAGAACTCGCATCAACTCAAAATTAATCGAAGCAGGATTCAAAAGTGAAGCACTCAGTATTATGAATGCTTTACTATTAGGTCAACGCCAAACCATTGATAAAACGATTTATAATGATTATGTGAATTCTGGAACAATTCACATATTGGCTGTTTCTGGGCTTCATGTTGGAATTATATTGTGGATTCTAAATTTTTTGTTCAAACCTCTACTCTATCTTAAATACGGAAATTATATAAGACCCATAATCTTGGTTACTATCCTTTGGTCGTTTGCTGTTATTGCAGGCTTATCGCCTTCTGTTACTCGTGCAGTTACCATGTTTAGCATTATTAGTATAGCAATGCATCTCAAACGGCAAGCAAATATTTACAACACTTTAGTGATTTCGGCATTTGTAATTCTTCTATTTAAACCTACTTTTTTGTTTGAAGTTGGTTTTCAGATGAGTTATTTGGCTGTTATAGGTATTGTTAGTGTACAGCCAATAATCTATAAATTGTGGAAGCCAAAAAATCTGATTTTTGATAAAATTTGGCAAATTTTCACAGTGACTTTAGCTGCTCAAGCTGGAGTTGTTCCTATAAGTTTATTCTATTTTCATCAGTTTCCCGGATTGTTCTTTATTTCTAATATTGTCGTGATTCCTTTTCTCGGATTAATTCTAGGGTTTGGCTTATTGGTAATTGCCTTAGCACTACTGAATATATTACCAAACTTTATGGTCGTAACTTATGGTTATATCATTGATAGTTTAAATGCTTTTATAGCTTGGGTTGCACAATTTGAAAACTTTCTGTTTCGAGATATTCCGTTTACAATATTTCAGGTCATTGTAAGCTATTTCATTATCATGGCTTTGGTACAAGTCTATAAATTCAAGAGCTTTAAGTGGATTGCTCTTAGTTTGATTGGAATTCTTTGCTTTCAAGGTATTTTATTCTACAATAGAGACAAAGCACAAAATGATGCTTTCATAGTTTTTAACAAAAGTCGCTATTCAATGATTGGGCATCGACAAAGTAATCAATTGGTCGTCCATCATAATTTAGATTCTATAAAACAAGAAACTGACAATGTGATTAGAAATTATAAAGTTGGTGAGTCTATTGAGAGTATCATGAACGATAGTCTTCATTCTGTTTATAAATTTGGTGGTAAAATCATTTTAGTAATTGATAGTTTAGCTGTCTTTAAAGGTCTTTCTTTTAAACCTAACTTAATTCTATTACGAAATTCACCAAAACTCAACCTCAATCGCGCTATTGATAGTTTAAATGCTGAACAAATCATTGCTGATGCCAGCAATTACAAATCTTATATAAAACGTTGGAAAGCTACTTGCGAGCATAAAAAAATCCCTTTCCATCAAACTAACGAAAAGGGAGCTTTTATTTTAGATTAAAAAATCTTATTCTTTAAACGTTGGTTTAAAAGATCTATAATATTCATTAAACTGCTTTTGTTTTGTCAATTCCTTGTATTTATCACTTTGAAACAATTTTAAATACAACTCTAACTGTTGTGGTTTTAAATAGCCAGTTACTGGAGTTATAAAATTAGCCTCTTCATCAAAAAACACCATAGTCGGATAAGCTCTTACCTTAAGATATCTTGCAAATTCGTGTGAGCTATTACGACGGTTCGCCTTTGTGGCATCATAATTTGGATTCTCAAATATTTTACCCTTATAAGAAACCGATTTATTGCCTTCTGCATTAAACTTTACAGCATAAAAATGCTCATTTACATAATTCACAACATCTTCGTTATGAAAGGTATTCTTATCTAACATTTTACAAGGCCCACACCAATTGGTATAGACATCCATAATTATTTTTTTTGGTGCTGTTTTTTGAAGCTCCATGGCTTCTTCTATCGTCACCCAATTAATCTCTTTTGTAGTTTTTTTAGTAATTGGCTTAAAGGATGCCAGTATAACTATAAGTACTAAATATCCAAAATTTTTCATTTGTAGATTTTCATTTTATTAATAAGGGCAAATGCAATTTGTTAGTCACTATATTAGATAGTCTTAATAAAACTAACTCTCCTCAATTCATAACTTATTTGTTGCAAAAGTTGATTCGAACTTACAAAAAATGCTCCTTTTCTAGGAGCATTTTACATTATTTTAACTGTTTTAGGTTAGCGCACTCCATGCATTAGTTTTTTAATTACGGGATATAATGCTGCAGACAATACTCCTAGACCTACAGCAACGGCTGTTAGCAACCAAAAGAAATAACTTAATCCTTCTGTTTTTGCTATTCCTTCTGAAGCTTCTCCAAAAACACCAGCCAATTTCATACCAATTGCAACAGCTAAATACCATATTCCAAACATCATAGCTATCATTCTACCTGGTACTAGTTTACTAACATAAGACAAGGCAACTGGCGAAACGCACAACTCACCCATTGTATGGAAAAAGTAAACTAATACTAACCATACCATGCTTACTGATGCCGTTTTAGCACCAACCGGAATATCTGCAGAACCAATTGCTACACATGCCATTCCTATTCCTAATAAAACCATTCCTATGGCGTACTTCATATTTGCATTTGGATTGTACTTACTCTCCCACCACTTAGAAAAAAGAGGTGCAAAAGCAATAATATAAAGTGAGTTTAAAACCCCAAACCAAGAAGCTGGTACTTCAGCAATATCTTTTAAATATTCTGTATATAACATCCAAATAGCTATTATCCAAATAATTACAAAACTAGTAGCAAGCAATATATTTGATAAGGCATATTTACTAAATGTTCTTTTGAATAATTTCCATAGCACCCAAGTAATAATAGACAATGGAATAACTGTCATCAGTGAATTTACAACCTTAAAGGTAAGAGCAGAGTTACCTTCCAAAACTCGCTCTGTATAATCTCTTGCAAAAATAGTAAGAGAACTTGGTGCTTGTTCAAAAATAGCCCAAAAGAAGATAGTGATAAACGCAAAGAAAACAACAGCTAGCATTCTATCTCTTGTTACCTTTTCGTATTTAGGTATTCTAATTACCAGCAGCAGTATAAATAAAGCGAGTGCAAATAGTATTACAAAGTTTGATCCTGACAATCCGAAAAAAGAAAAATCAAATAAATTATAAGCACCTTCAGAAATTTTGGATATTGGATCGTTTAAAACCCATGCCAGCCCTAAAACAGAAGCTATTGCAATTAAAACCAATTGAAAACTTGTAAATGGGTTTAATTTTTCACCTTTGTCTTCTGTTTCATCTTCTAATTCTTCAATTTGATTCTCTGGCTTTAACCCAATATCACCAAAAATATTTTGTGCAAACCAGAATTGCAATAACCCAAATAGCATAAATACACCAGCTAATCCAAATCCCCAAGACCAGCCAACTTTTTCACCTAAATACCCACAAAGTAAAATCCCTAAAAATGCACCCGAGTTAACTCCCATGTAGAAAATCGTATAGGCTCCATCCTTTTTTTCTGGTTTCTCTTCATACATTTCAGAAATTATGGATGTCATATTAGGTTTAAAAAAACCACTTCCAAACACTAATAAAGTCAATCCCGAATATATAAAAAAGGGAGTTTCTATAGCCATAGAAGCATGACCCAAAGTCATTAACAATGCACCAACTACAACAGCCCATCTAAAGCCAATTACTTTATCAGCCATGTATCCACCAAGCAGAGTTGATAGATAAACTAAAGATGTATAAGTTCCAAAAATGGCAAATGCATGTTCTCTTGGCCAGCCCCAACCACCATCCATCAATGATGCCGTAAAAAACATAACCAATAGTGCTCGCATACCATAATACGAGAAACGCTCCCACATTTCAGTAAAAAATAACACAAATAATCCGGCAGGATGCCCTAGGACTTTATCCTTAAAAAGATGATCTAATTTTGACTCCATAAAATTGAATTTTTAGTAAAGGAAAAACCCTTACAAGTAAATTTCGCAAGGGTTTTATATGATTGTTTTTTAATTATCTGCCAATTCGAAACCTTCGGCTTCATCATTATGCATTTCAACTTCATTATCTTCTGCTCCATGAGTTAATCGTTTTAAGGGTTTTAATAACGCTATTACTAAAAGACCAAAGGCTACTGTAAATATTACAATTCCTGTGAAGATTGTGTACTCGCCAAAATGCTCGGATTTTTCACCTAAAATTCCAGCTACTTTACCACCAAGACCAGTTGCCGCGAAATATAATCCCATCATTAAAGAAGCATATTTCACTGGTGCTAATTTTGTGACAAATGATAACGATACAGGCGAAGAACATAATTCTCCAATAGTATGAAATAAATATGCTAAAACTAACCATTGCATTCCTGAGCTTCCATTTGTTTCATATTCACTTACAGCAAAAATCATAAACACAAAACCTAACCCCATTATAATTGTTCCAGTTGCCATTTTAAACAAAGAAGATGCCTCTTTATTCTTTATTTTACGTTTAGCCCAAATGTTTGCAATCCAAACAGCTAGCAAAATAATAAACCCAGCATTTAATCCTTGAAACATTGGTGTTGGTATTAAATAGCCAAATAAAATTCTATCTGTTTTTGTTTCGGTATAAACACTCATTAATCCACCTGCTTGCTCAAAAGCTCCCCAAAAAACGATTACCAATAAAAAAGATAATAATAATACTAAGAAACGATCTTTCATTATTTGAGTATCCAGGCTTTTAAAAATCATCATCATTAATCCTACAACGAACGAAAGGAAAATAAATAAAGCTCCATAACCCCAATGATCTACTCCTTCAAATGTAAACCCTGCATAAAGGGATAACACTATTAACACTATAAAAATCACTAAATGAATAGGCGATTTAAATATATTAGAGAAGATTTTTACCATAGAAATATCATTTCTCTTATCCTCCTCAGTTGGTTTATTACCTACATGAATGATGTATTTTTGTCCCCAAATATATACTAATAAGCCTAATAACATTGCTATTCCTGCCATACCAAAACCAGCATGCCAACCCCATTTTGCAACTACCATTCCTACAAAAGTAGTTGCTAACAAAGAGCCTAAATTAATACCAATGTAAAATATTGAAAACCCTTTATCTCTACGGATATCTCCTTTTTTATATAAGCCACCAACCATAGTTGAAATATTTGGCTTTAAGCAACCTACTCCTAAAATAATTAATCCTAACCCTATAAAAAAGGCCCAATCTGCTTCAATTGCTAATGTTCCGTGTCCTAAGACTAAAATAACGGCACCTAACATTACAGTCTTTTTTTGTCCTAAAACTTTATCTGCTAAAATTCCACCAGGAATCGAAACAACATAAACTAACATCACATACCAACCATATAATTGATAAGCTTCTAATTTTGTCCAACCTAAACCTGGTCCATCTGCATGACTAGCTTGTGCAATCATATAAATTACAAGTAATGCTCGCATTCCATAATAAGAGAAACGCTCCCACATTTCGGTAAAGAATAAAACATATAATCCTAAAGGATGCCCAAAAAGTTCTTTTTGATGCGGTTGTTTAATTGTTGTTGACATAAAATTTATATTAGTTAGTTGTTAGTTTAGATTTTAGCCTTTAATTTTAGATGATGCGTCTTCTTCTTTATCATTCTTTTCGAGTTTATCTCCTAAAGTTTTATTGATAAAATTAGTCATCTTTTTATATAAATGTAATCTTGTATTTCCTCCGTAAATACCATGATTTTTATCTGGATACACCATCCATTCAAACTGCTTATCTGCTTGGATCAAAGCTTCGACCATTCGCATGGTATTCTGTAGATGAACATTATCGTCACCAGAACCATGAATTAACAAGAAATCCCCTTCTAATTTATCTACATGGTTGATTGGAGAATTTTCATCATACCCACTCGGGTTTTCTTGTGGCGTTGTCATGTAACGCTCAGTATAAATCGTATCATAGAATCTCCAACTCGTCACAGGTGCCACAGCAATTGCCATTTTAAAAACATCTTTTCCTTTAAACAAAGCATTACTACTCATAAAACCTCCATAACTCCAGCCCCAAATTCCAATTCGAGTTTCATCTATATAAGGTAAAGCACCTAATTTTTTAGCTGCTGCGATTTGGTCTTCAACTTCGTATTTACCTAATTCATTTTGAGTCACTTTTTTAAAGTCAGCACCCTTAAACCCTGTTCCTCTTCCATCTACACAAGCAACAATATAGCCTTGTTGTGCTAACATTTGGTACCAATAATCGTTTGCACCATTCCATCTATTTGCTACTTGCTGAGAACCTGGACCAGAGTACTGATACATAAACAATGGATACTTTTTACTAGCATCAAAATCTACTGGTTTAATCATCCACATGTTTAAGTCGTTACCATTGACATTTATTTTACTAAATTCTTTTTTTGAAGTCACAAAACCAGTTACTTTCTTAGCTAGTTTATCATTGTCTTTTATACTTTTTACAACATTACCAGATTTTGAGCTATTCAATGTATATTCTGGTGGAGATGTCGCGCTAGAATGTGTGTTTATAAAATAGGTGAAATCTGCACTAAAAGAAGCACTGTTGGTGCCATCCGTTTTGGTTAATCGTTTCTTGTTCTTTCCATTTAACTTTATAGAATATACATCTCTATTTATAGAACCGTTTTCAACAGATTGATAATAAATAGTATTCTGCTTTTCATTAAAACCATAGTAGTTGGTCACTTCCCAGTTTCCGTTTGTAACTTGGTTAATTAACGTACCGTCCTTTGCATAATGGTAAATATGATTGTAACCATCCTTCTCACTCGTCCATATAAAACTATTATCTTTTAAAAATGTTAGATTAAATGTAACGTTGATATAGGCTTCATTTTTTTCAGCCAAAACCAAATTAGAAGACATGCTTTTAGAGTTTATCATCCAAAGATCTAGTTCATTTTGATGACGATTCATGTACTGAATGCTTAATACATTAGCATCTTTAGTCCATTCTAATCTTGGAATATAAAAATCTTTATACTCTTTATTCACTTTAAGTTCTTGAAGTTTTTTAGACTCTAAATCGTATAAATGTAAAGACACATTAGAGTTTGCCTCGCCAGCTTTTGGGTATTTAAAAACTTGCTGGGTTTGGTATAAACCCGACCCAAAAACATCCATTGAAAATTCTGGAACTTCTGTTTCATCAAAACGAATAAATGCAATTTGGTCGCTATCTGCATTCCAGTCAAAAGCTCTTACAAAACTAAACTCTTCTTCGTAAACCCAATCGGTGATTCCATTTATGATTTTGTTCTTCTCACCATCAGAAGTGATTTGTTCTACTTTACCAGAAGCTAAATCTTTTACGTAAAGATTGTTTTCAAAACCATAAGCAATTTTTGTAGCATCTGGCGATAATGTTGGTTCTTGCACCAAATCATCAGATACTTTAGTCACCTTTTTGGAAGCAATATCATAGATATAAAACTCACCTAGAGTTGAGCGTCTAAAAACAGGTTTAGAATTCGTCGTTAAAATGATTTTAGATTCATCATCACTAAAGCTATAATCAAAAAAACCTTGAATCTCTGCTATATCAACAGAAGACACCAAGGTTCTTACTTTTTCTAAAGTTTTATAATCGTAAATATCGATTGTAGCTGTTCTATTTTGCCTATCGAAATTTAAAACCGAATACTGTTTACCATTCTTCAAAGAATGCAAGGCTTGCATCTCTTCGGTTCTAAAAGTTCCACTCCAAATATCTTCGAGTGAAATTTGTTTTTCTTGACAATAAATTAAAGAGGTGGTTAAAAATCCTACAATTGCAACGACGTGTCTTAATTTCATTTGAGCGTTTTGATTTTCCTTTTAAAAGTCACACGGAACATCCTTATTACAATGCATTCTGAAATTGATATCAGAACACGGATGTTTCATGTATGTCATTTTTCAATATAGCAATGCCAAGTTTACTAAAAATTATGCAAAAAATCGCTATTATTAACAGGAAATCGGCAATTAATGAGAGTTAATGCACACATTTTATACCAATCCTAAGTATCTTTGTCCTTTAAATTTAAAACAAATATGCCAAACGCTATTTCTGGCTTTTCTAAGCTTTCAAAATCTGAAAAGATTGGATGGCTTTTAGACACCTATTTTACGGATAAAAAAGCAGCGCTAACACTGGTAAAACAGTATTGGAATACAGACCAAAAGCTTCAGAAATTGCATGATGAGTTTATAGAAAACACAATCACAAACTACTATTTACCCTTAGGTGTTGCACCCAACTTTCTTATAAATGATTCCCTTTTTACGATACCAATGGCTATAGAAGAAAGCTCTGTAGTTGCTGCTGCGAGTAAGGCAGCCAAATTTTGGTATGACAGAGGTGGTTTTAAAGCAGAGGTGATTTCAACTGAAAAAATTGGTCAGGTTCATTTTATGTATGAAGGCGACTTTGAAAAATTAGAAAGTTTTTTTGAAACTGTAAAGCCTAAATTAATTGCTTCAACTTCTCATATTACTAAAAATATGGAACAACGAGGTGGTGGTATTTTAGATCTTGAATTACGAAACAAATCAGAAGATTTAAACAACTATTATCAATTGCATGCAACATTTGAAACTTTGGATGCAATGGGAGCCAATTTTATAAACTCGTGTTTAGAGCAATTTGCAAAAACTTTTAAGACAGAAGTTGAAGAAAACTTAGAAGATGATATAATTATAATTATGAGTATCCTCTCTAACTATGTTCCTAATTGTATTGTAAGAGCCGAAGTCTCCTGTTCCATTTCAGATTTAAAAAGTAAAGACATTAGTAATCCTGAAATCTTTGCTCAGAAATTTAAACAAGCTGTAAATATTGCAGAAGTAGAACCTTTTAGAGCTGTCACACATAATAAAGGCATTATGAATGGTGTTGACGCTGTCGTATTAGCTACTGGAAATGACTTTAGAGCTGTTGAAGCTGGTGTGCATGCCTATGCTTCTCGAAATGGAAGCTATTCTAGTTTAACACATTGCAATATTGATAATGACATTTTTAAGTTTTGGATTGAAATCCCTTTAGCACTTGGCACGGTCGGAGGTTTAACAAGTTTACATCCGCTAGTAAAGTTTTCATTAGAAATGCTCGAAAAACCTACCGCAAAAGATTTGATGCAAATTGTGGCAGTTGCTGGTTTAGCGCAGAATTTTGGAGCTTTAAAATCCTTAACTACTACTGGTATTCAAGAAGGACACATGAAAATGCATTTGATGAATATCTTAAATCAGTTTGAAGCTAGTGTAGATGAGAAAACTAACATTATAGAACACTTTAAAACCAATGTGGTAACCCATAGTGCGGTAGTTGAAGCAATAGAAAAACTAAGAAAATAATTTGAAAACCTTTAGAAGCAACGGTAAGTTATTACTTACTGCAGAGTACGTCGTTTTAGATGGAGCAAAAGCTTTAGCAATACCAACAAAGTATGGGCAAAATTTAACCGTTGAAAAAAATGCAACGAAAAATATCGTTTGGAAAAGTTATAATGAATTAGACGAAGTTTGGTTTGAGGATGAGTTTTTAGTAAATGACAGTGCTACGAGACTTAGATTAAAGGCCAAAAATTATACTGATATTTCTAAACGATTGATTCAAATCTTAAGAGAAACTTACAATCTAAATTCAGGGTTTTTAAATTCTAAACAAGGCTATACTATTACAACACATCAAGATTTTAATAGACTTTGGGGTTTGGGTACATCTTCAACACTTATTAATAATATAGCTGATTGGGCACAAGTTGACGCTTACAAGCTTTTAGAAAAGACTTTTAAAGGAAGTGGTTATGATATTGCCTGCGCGCAAAATAATACTCCTATAGCGTATCAATTAAGATTTGCTAGAAAACCATTAGTTGAGACTTGTGATTTTGACCCTAAGTTTAAATCACAACTTTACTTTGTATATCTTAACCAGAAGCAAAACAGTAGAGATGGCATTGCTGCTTACAGAAAGAAAGCTAAAGTTGACCCTATAATAATAGAAGAGATTAATACAATTACCGAAGCTATAATATCCTGTGAATCACTTTTAGAATTTGAAAAGCTTATAAACACGCATGAAGCTATTATTTCTAAACTCATTGACCAAAAATCAATAAAGACTAGATTATTTAAGGATTTTAAAGGAGCTATAAAAAGTTTAGGTGCTTGGGGAGGAGATTTTGTTTTAGTGACTTCTGAAATAGATCCGAATCTTTATTTTAATGAGAAAGGTTTTGATGTTGTGATTCCATATTCTGAAATGGTTTTAGGTTAAAAAGATGCTCTTACAAATCCTGATTTCACACCCCTAAAGTCCCCTCAAGGGGACACTCTTCCAGTGATACTTTTTAGAATTGTCCCCTTGAGGGGACTTTTGGGGTGTTTTTAAAAATTATATAAACTAAAAAAGGCTTCACATTTCTGTAAAGCCTTTTTTATATAATTAAGCTCAGTTTAGTAAACCGTCTTAGCTCTATTATCTTCGATATCAGCAGCTTTTTCTAATGCTTGATATACTTTATTTTGTACTGCATTTCTACGTTCAGTACTTAATCTATTCATAATTGCAGTGTAGTTCTCTAGCTTGGTTGCTTCACTGATTTTTGTCACTTCAATAACATAAACACCTTTCTCACCATCAATAAGCTTAGATGTTGCTCCTTCTGCTAATCCAAATGCTGCTCCTACAACTTTAGGCTCAACTCCTGCGCCAGATAAGGTTGTGTTTTTTAAAGTTACAGCAGCAGCAGTTCTTGTGCTTTGACCTTGGTTTTTTGCAATATCATTTATCGTAGTCGCTGTAATTTTTCCACGAATCATTTTCGCTTTCTTTTCTTTTCTTATTTCTGGTAGAGCAGTTATAGAAGCATCTTCAACACTCATTAAACCTTCTTCTTTTTTCTCTACTACTTTTGCTACAATAAATCCGAAATTAGAAACTGGGAAATTTTTAAACTCACCTACATCTGTATCTTCATTGAATGCCCAACGCACAACTTCTCTCTGACTACCTAAGCCAGGAATATTTTCATCTAATTCCTTAAATGTCATTGGCTTCACTGTTAATTTGCGCTCTTTGGCTAATTCATTAAAGTCACTATCTTTGGCAGAAATTTCGAACTTAGACATTTTATTAAACACATCACTTAGTGTTTGATCAGATGGTTCAATCTTATCTGCTATAGTTGCTATTTGTACTGTTTTACTAAAGCTCTTTTGCTCTAGTATCTCAATAACGTGGTAACCAAAAGATGTACCAACAACATCAATATCACCTCTTTTATTATCAAAGGCAAACGTTTTAAATTCTGGTGCCATACCAGCATTGTAAGCAAATTCTATCTCACCATCTTTTTCATTACTCACTTTATCAGATGATAACTCTAGTAAATCCATAAAACGCTTTCCACCTTTTATCTGAGTTAAAATACTATCTGCTGTTTCTTTCGCTTCCTCTTGTGTTTTAGTAATAGACGCATCTGCTCTTTGTCCTCCTGCAAAAGGAATTAAGATATGACGTACCTTAACTGAATCTGGCATTTGCTTTATAGCAATGATTTTAGATAAGTTAAAGTACTCCCCTTCTTTATATGGCCCATAATAATCACCAACACTAAGCTTTATTAAAGTATCTTTAGCTACAGCTGGCAATTGCGCTGCTCGCCAAAATGTATTGTCGTACTTTATATCTGAATTAGAGTTTACAAATTCTGCTATATCAGTTGCTGTATCGAAACCAGAAATAATATCCGCATTTTTACTGCTTTCATTATACTCCGTTCTATCACTCTTTAAAGCTAATAAATCTGTTTTAATTTTATCTTCATCTGCTTTAGAAGCTACTTCTTTAAACTCTACATAAACCACTTCTCTGGTTGCATCTGCTTTAAACTTCTCCGCATGGTCTTTTATGTAAGCTTTAATATCGCTTTTTGAAACCTCAATTAAGCTATCTGCAATACTTGTATATGGCACTTGTACATAGCGTATATCTACAGTTTTAGCATCACCCAAGTAATCATCTTCAGCTTCAGCTATAGTTGTACCAACACCAGCTTTAATCATATTATAATACGTTTGCTGAACAGCATTTGCAGCAATAGTTTGTTCATTGTTTGTCCAACTATCATAATTAACTAAGAAGTTTCCAAGAGGAGCTGTATCACCTTTTAAGTCCCTTAAATTTGCAATAAAAGCATTTAAACGGTTGACATCAAAAGTCCCATTCTCATCTTGAAACTCAGGATATGAAGAAAAACTGGTTTTCAATAAATCTCTCATTTCATCTTTCTCAACAGACAATTCTAACGCGTCAAACTCTGATTGTAAAACAATCTTACGAAGTTCTTGGTTGTAAATTGCATTCATAGACTGCGTGGAAGTTTGTCTTCCACCAGACCTGTCTTGATAGTTTTTTACTTTTTGCTGAAATTCTGTACGATTGATATCTTTCCCATTAATAGTAGCAACAACATCTTGTGCTCCACCAGTTAAGGCATCAGAATTCTTGAACAAATCGCCAATTACGAATGAAAATAATGCTAATGCGATAACTAATATCAATATCAGTGAGCGTTGTCTAATTTTATTTAAAACTGCCATAGTCTTTTTGTATAGTATATTTTGGTGTAAATAAGTCTGCGAAAATAGTACTTTCTAACAAATTATAAAAGGAGAAGTGTAGTTTTTATGCGTGTTGAAAGTGTATTAGTCCGTCGTTAGGATTTTTAGAAGAACTACGTCTATTTTTGTTGAAGACACCTCTTCGATGGTAAACCTAAAATTCTCTATTTGTACATCATCATTTTCATGAGGAATTTCCTCTGTTGCATTAACTATTAAACCACCTAAAGTTTCATAATTTTCACTCTTAGGAAGGTTAAGTTTATAGGTTTCATTAATATAATCAACTTCTAATCTTGCTGAAAATTTATAAGTATTTGGACTAATTTCTTCTTCAATCATTTTAATAGTATCGTGCTCGTCTTCAATTTCACCGAATAATTCTTCAATAATATCTTCAACAGTCATAATTCCCGATGTCCCACCATATTCATCAATAACCACAGCCATACTGCGACGTTTTTTGGTGAGGATATTAAGCACATCTTTAACAAGAATTGTTTCAGGAACAAAACCAACAGAAATAATAATTGATTCTATCGATTTCGGTTTTTTAAACAACTCAAACGCGTGTACATAACCTAAAATATCATCCACGCTATTTTTATAAACAATGATTTTAGTTCTGCCTGTTTCTATAAACAGTTGACTTAAATTTTCTATGGATTCTGAAATATCGACTGCAGTAATCTCTGTACGAGGCACCATAACTTCTCGTGCCTTTACTTCTGAAAACTCTAATGCATTTTTAAAAATTTGAATCTCACTATCTACATCATCATCATCTTCAACCGATTCCATTTGTTCACTGATATAATTACCAAGCTCAACTTTTGTCATGGCTAGAGCAACATCTTCACCTGTAGCATTAAAGATGTTTTTTAAAACCGCATCTGAAATCCAAAGGATAAAATCTGAAACTCCTGAAAAAATGAGATAGAATATATATGTTGGAAGTGCTAACACCTTTAATAAGGTATTTGCATAAATTTGAAAAAACACTTTAGGTAAGAATTCTGCTGTGATTAAAATAACTAACGTCGAAATTACTGTTTGAGTTAATAATTGTAAATCCGTAAACAAATACGTTAGCAATGTACTATCTGTTGGTAATATAGATTTAAACCAGCGCACTAAAACATCACCCATTTTAAATCCATAAATAACCAAGGCAATATTATTGCCAATAAGCATGGTCGCAATGTATTTGGATGGTTTTGCTGTAAGTTTACCGAGAATTTTTCCTAAAAAATCACCTTGCTTCTTCTCTAATTCTATGTGAATTTTATTAGAAGAAACATAAGCTATTTCCATACCTGAGAAAAAGGCAGAAAGTATAAGCGTAGTGATGATAATGACTATATCAACAGTCATAAATTACTGTTTATTACTGTCTTCAATCTTTTTTTTGAAGCGCTTTCTAAAGAAAAACATAAATAGAGCCAGAGCTGCTAAGAATAACATTAAATAAGACCTGCCTCTATCCTCAGACCATATAGATGTAGCTTTCCATATAAACATTACGGCAAAAATAAGGTAGGCGTATTGAAAGAAGTTTAATATTTTCATGAGTTAGAAGTAAAGTTTATTTCTAAACAAAGGTAATCAATTATCGAATTCAAAATCGCCACCCATTTCTAACATCTGAAAGTTCTTGAAATCTTTGTCAGAATCAAAACCGTTTCCTTTTGTAAAACCAGTCGTTCTTTTAAAATAAAAAGGATAATTGGTAAACACCCATTCTAACTTTTGGTTATAGTAGAGTTGTTCTGTAAATAAGGTGTCTTTATTTTGAGTTGCAATAACCACATCACCACTTAAGTCTATAATATCGGTTTCTGTATAGAAAATGGCATATTTAGAGGTTATTGTGGTCTTATTATTATCATCATCGTAAACCTTAAGCTCTATGCCATCTGGAAATTCCGAAAAAGCAAAACCTCTATTGGAATAATCTAGCATTTTTGGGCTTAGAAGATTTGCTAGAAGCTTTACTTCTGTAGTATCATCTTGAAGTTCCGTATATTTTAAATCGATATTTTCTGCTTCGCCAATAGGTTGGTTTTGTAAAATACCAACTTTTTGAACTTCGCTAAAATCATTTTTACATGAAAAAAACAAAGTCACAACAATTGCTGTGACTAAGTTTTTTATAATATGTAAATAATATCTTGACATTAAATATTTGGGACAGTTACAGAACGTCCTATCCAACATCCAATTTTAATTACTGTACCTGAGCAGCTACAGTTAAATATATCTGCTTTAGATGGTGCACTAGCTCTATAACTTGTAGCAGTTTTAGCGGCAGCAGACCTTAAACGACCATCTACTCTACCAGCTTTTTCTGCTTCATTAGCTGCTAGCCAAAATACTGCTCTTTTGTTAAAGTTAGTGTCACCACAATTATTAGCACTCTTAGCGTACATTGCTGCAATTGCTAAATATGGTGAACCATCTGAAGGATTTAGCTTTAAAGCTTCCATGAAATATTGTCTAGCCTTACCGTAACTACCTTTAGCTTTAAACTCTTGAGCCAACTTCTTGTAAAGTTTTGCCTTTTTTAAAGGATCTGTTTCTAACTGTACTGTTTGGTTAAAATACTTTTGTTCACCAGTAAGTAAATATAAATAGAATGCTGTGTCTGCACTTGGCTCAATACTATTTTTTTGTTGAACTAACTTAAGAAATAAAGGATCTTCTTTACAACCTTTAGCATACATTCTATTCATTGCTCGTTGTAACCAAACTCCATTGTTCTTGTTTTCTTCAAAGTCTCTTTGATATAATGGCACTAAAACTGCACAAGTGGCTCTTTTTCCAAGTTTTTGATCCATACTTGGCAATATCTTAGTTTCATATACTTCAATGCTTGAC
Organism: uncultured Winogradskyella sp.; assembly: GCF_963975125.1. GTDB lineage: Bacteria > Bacteroidota > Bacteroidia > Flavobacteriales > Flavobacteriaceae > Winogradskyella. The sequence continues at coordinate 17,274 of NZ_CAXBGB010000013.1, forward strand.
TCATAGAATTTTTTACGCTGTGTGTCTTTTTTACCTAATGTCTCACCTGCTTCTTCTTTCTCTACAAGTTTATTTAGCTTGGTTGTATATTCACTAACGATTCCCTCTATAAGTTCATTAACATCATCATACTTATCAAACATCTGTTGAGCTTCCTTTTTACCATCGTCAAACAAATCTACGATAAGTGAAAAATGCGTGTAAAGTCCTTTAGCGCTAGTAAAATTTTTTGCATCTTTCACATAAGCTTCATCAAACATGTTATAGACTTGGTCGTTAGTTTTGTTTAATTCTTTTCTATACTTGTAAGCCAAGTTTGCTTTATCAGCTAAAATTTCGCCTAAATCGTACTTAGATGCAAAATATTCTCTACTTTGATCGTATAATAACATTAAATCATTAATATAAGCGACTTGATCTACACCTGTTGCGCTTTTAATTTTATGTAATAATATTTTCTCTCCATGTGCATAAATGGCTCTATTAAATCTCGGGCACTTATCGCGTACAATTTTCCACGGTCCATAAGCGTCATCGTATTTTTTGCTTTTCACATAGCTATCAAACATTGATAGATTGTTCATACATTCTTCATCTTGCTGAGCAAAACCTATGTTGAAACTCACAAAAAGTGCCAGTAGCAGTATAGTAATTCTCGTCTTCATCTTAATTATTATTGTTAGTTATACTTCTTTTGTCTAAACCATCTAGAGTTTAAAGATAAACTTACATTGAAGTTTACAAAACTCTCTTGAATTAAGTTTTTGTTAGTTGTTCCTCGTTGTCCAAATTCAAATCCAAAATTTGCATTAGAAAACAGACTTCGTTTTCCAACTGGTAAACCTAGACCAAAAGATATGCCAAACTCCTTTATAGATTCATCTTTTATTACTAAACCTGTATTTGCGAAGTTAAAACCAGCTCTGTAAACCACTCGTTTAAAGTAACCTGAAAAGGCATTGTAATCGGGTATAAAGAATCCACCTAAAGAAATTTGAGACGCATTCTCAAAGGTAGAAATTTCGTTGTTAAAAACTGGGTTAGAAAAATTACTTGTATTTTGAAATGTATATTCCGCACCTACAAACCATGATTTTGGATCTCCTAAACCTGCACCTAAGGATAAACGCGAAGGCATTGTTAGTTTTGTGCTTTCAAGATTTTGGACTTGCAGGTCTGCTTCTAATGTAGTCGAGATAGCTAACACATCGAAAGTACTTCCATCTAAAACAACAGTTGAGAACGACCTTATATTTTCAGAATTCAATTTACTTTCCGGTGTATATGTTGCAGTAGCAGACAGTTCTAACTTATCAGAAATCATGGTTTTATATGCCATTCCAAAATTTATATTTAGCCCACTCAAATCTGATCTATTAAATTCTCTGGTTTGATACTGTACAACATCACCTTCAGGTGTATATGCTACCTCAATTGCTGTATTTTTAATATTCCCAAAATTGTAATTAAAATCTACCCCAAAACTCAATTTATCAGAGATTTGGTACCCTAAACCTGCAAATACTTTATTAACACCTCCTTCACCACTGTAACGATTTACCAACCCATCATCATCATTAACGTCATCGAGCTTGTAACCTACCGAGGTAAATGGCAATAAACCAAAACCAAAACCAAACTTCCCTACAGGTACGGATAATGCTAAATAGTCAAGATTAGAACTGTTTGTTTTAGCCTCACCAGAATCACTCTTTAAAGTGGCACCAGACATGGTACCAGCGACAGTAAACTTTACTGGTCTGCTTTCGTTATCAAAAGGGATAGTCTCAACATTTTTACCAGCATATGACGCCGGATTTCTAAGGTTTACATGTATGCTATCTAAGTAAACACTAATACCTCCCATACTCCGATTTTCTACAGTTCCTTTAAACTTAAGACTACCTATTCCATAAAATGAATATGGAGATGCCGTTCCTGTTTGCGCATATGCAAAAGAACTAATAATTGTAATACAAATTACAATGAGTCGCTTTATCATTATTTTGAGTTATAATCTAGAATAAAATTTAAACCTTCTAATAGAAAATTTGAATTCGCAAATATGCTATTTTTTAATTGGTTTGACAAAAATTTGGTATCTCCTCCTGTTAAAATAACTGTTAAATCCGAATATTCTAGCAGATATTGGTCAATAACACCATCAATTTCTTTAATAACTCCAAATACAACACCAGAATGAATCGACGATTCTGTTGAGTCTCCTATAATTGATTGAGGCAGGTTTGTTTCTAATAACGGAAGATTAGCCGTTAAATTATTTAAGGTCTTATACCTCAATCTTATACCAGGCGAAATTGCACCACCCAAATAATCGTTTCTGTCGGTTATGAAGTCGTATGTAATACAAGTACCAGCGTCTATTATTAAGACATTTTTATCTGTGAACTGGCTAACAGATGCACTAACTAAAGCTATACGGTCAACACCTAGTGTTTTTGGTGTTTTATACAGGTTCTTAAAAGGTAGTTCTGTATTAGAGCTTAACTCTATCATTTTTAAATCTTCATCTACCACTTCAACTTGTTTTTTAGACAAACGCCCAACAGAAGAAATGATTGCAAACTTTAACTTTGGAAAGTCCTTTTTTAGTATTTTATATTCTTTTTTAAACTGAGAAAGCTCAAAACTAACTTTATGAATTAAGTTTTTGTCTTTATAAACTGCAAACTTAACATACGTATTTCCCACATCTACAATAAGATTCATAAGCTTTGTGTATTGTGCAAATTTATAAAATCAAATTTTACAAGTTTCTTTTTGTGAATAATAAAATTGCATATATATTTGCATCCGCTTAATTAAGCAATTGGTGCCTTAGCTCAGTTGGTAGAGCAAAGGACTGAAAATCCTTGTGTCCCTGGTTCGATTCCTGGAGGCACCACCTTAAAAACCCGATTCAATTGAATCGGGTTTTTTTATGTAAAAATAGTATATTAGCTTGTTCGGCTTTCACTAAGTCATAACTGAACTTTACTCAAAAAGAATTAATTATAATGTCAGATAACAATAAAGAACAATTCATGAAAGAAGCTGTAAACACAGCTTTAAAAGGCATGAGCAATAATGAAGGTGGACCATTTGGTTGCGTCGTTGTAAAAGACGGTAAAATTGTCGGACGAGGAAACAACAAAGTTACTTCCACAAATGACCCAACAGCACATGCTGAAATAACTGCCATAAGAGATGCCTGCAAAAATCTAGATTCATTTCAATTAGATGGTTGCGAGATTTACACCTCTTGCGAACCTTGCCCAATGTGTTTAGGAGCTATTTATTGGGCGCGACCAGATAAAGTATATTATGGAAGTAATCAAGAAGATGCTGCAAATATTGGGTTTGATGATGAGTTTATTTATAAAGAAATTCCATTACCATATGCAGAACGCAGCATCCCTTTTGAGCAGTTAGCTCGTGAGATTGCTTTAGAACCTTTTCAAGAATGGTCTAAGAAAGAAGATAAAACTGAATACTAGTAAATGATCACCTTCATCCTAAATAACAAAACCATAACAACGTCAGAACATTCTGGGACGACCTTATTAGATTTTGTACGCTACGAACAACGTCTCACAGGAACCAAGATTGGTTGTCGCGAAGGAGATTGTGCTGCATGTACCGTTTTAGTTGGAGAATTGAAAAATGATACTATCGCATACCAAAGTATCACCTCTTGTATTTCTCCTTTAGGAAATGCACATGGTAAACATATTGTAACTGTTGAAGGCACCAATCTTCAAAATAAGCTAACAACAGCTCAAGAAGCGATGAAAGCTAATTATGCCACGCAATGTGGATTCTGCACTCCTGGTTTTGTGGTTTCACTGACTGGTTTTGCCTTATCAAATTCTGAAAAGAATTATAGTAATGCATTAGATGCCATAAGTGGGAATATTTGTCGTTGCACTGGGTATAAGGCTATTGAAAAGGCAGCACATCAAGTTGTTGAAAAACTAGAAAATTACAAACAAGAAAACAGGTTTGATTGGCTAATCGCAAACGGTTTTATCCCTGAGTACTTCTCGGATATTCCACAACGTTTAAGAGACATAGAATTCAAAGATCTTAATCAACCTAAAGGAAAATATGTGTCTGGTGGAACTGATTTATATGTGCAACAAGCAGATCATTTAGCAGACAACGATGTGCATCTTATTGCTGAAAAAGATTACCTAAAAGGCATTTCTATTAAAAACGATGTTTGTACAATTGGAACTAACTCAACAGTTTCCGATTTATGGAATCATGTTGAATTAAATTCTATTCTACCCAACTTAAAAAAGCATTTAAAATTGGTGTCTTCAGAACAAATTAGAAATATGGCTTCCATTGGAGGTAATTTGGTAAACGCCTCTCCAATTGGTGATATGACTATTCTCTTTTTAGCCCTTAACAGCGAAGTCACGATTCTTATTGAGGATAACCAAGAGCGAACCTTAGCACTAAAAGACTTCTATCAAGGCTATAAAACTTTCGATTTAAAAGAAAGTGAACTCTTAAAAGAAATTCATTTTAAACTCCCAACTAAGCAATCGTATTTCAACTTTGAAAAAGTTTGTAAACGAACCCATTTAGATATTGCAACTGTAAACTCTGCTATTCATATTTCAGTAGAAAACAATACAATTACAGAAGCACATGTGTCTATTGGTGGTGTAGCCGCCATTCCGAAATATTTACACGAAACATCAGCATTCTTAATAGGAAAATCATTGACTTCCGAAACCATACTAAATGCAAGTGATATACTTCAAAACGAAATCTCACCAATTAGTGACGTTCGTGGCACAAGCGACTATAAACACTTATTAGGACGACAATTATTCTTTGCACATTTCACAGAATTATTTCCTGAAGTATTCGCCTTAAACGATTTTGTTCAGCATGCATAAAAACAACTCAAATACTTCTCTTAATTCGAAATTAGATGCTGTTTCTATTGCTTTAAAGCAGAGCATTAAAAACTTAGATTCTTACACACATGTTCGCGGTGAATCGTTGTATGTAGATGATGTTAATGTGAGACAAGGCACATTTCATGCTGTGGTTTTTGATTCTCCAAAAGCCCATGGGAAAATAAAACATATCGACTATTCTAAAGCAGAAGCCTTAGAAGGTGTTGAACGCATTTTTACCTATAAAGATGTTCCTGGTGAAAATGAAATTGGAGGCATTATTAAAGATGAACCTTTATTCGCAGAACACGACGTTCATTTTTGGGGAATGCCAATTGCATTAATTGTTGCTGAGTCTGAATTCATCGCTAGAAAAGCTAGAGGATTAATAGAAATAGATATTGAAGAATTACCAGTCATCACAACTGCAAAACAAGCCAAAGCAAAAGGTAGTTTTATCAATGCACCAAGATCATTTAGTCTCGGAGATGCAGAAAAAGCATTTAAGGATTGTGAATACGTTTTTGAAGGTGAAACCTTTTCAAACGGACAAGAACACTTATACATTGAAGCACAAGGTGCTTATGCAGAACCTTTAGAAAATGGCAATATAAAAATCACCTCATCAACTCAAGGACCAACAGCTGTTCAAAAAACAGTGGCAAATGTTCTTGGAGTTGCTATGCATAAAATTGAAGTCGATGTCACACGTTTAGGTGGCGGATTTGGTGGTAAAGAAGACCAAGCGACACCTTGGGCAGTCATGGCTGCTTTAGCGACTTATCATTTAAATCAGTCCGTAAAATTAATACTGAATCGTCATGACGATTTACGAATGACTGGCAAACGTCATCCTTATGAAAGCAGCTATAAAATTGGACTTTCAAAAGATTTAAAAATACTAGCTTACGAGGCTGAATTCCTTCAAAATTCTGGAGCAGCAGCTGATTTATCTCCTGCTATTGCTGAGCGTACTTTGTTTCATGCTACGAATAGTTATTTTGTTCCGAATGTAACAACGACAGTGATTAGTTGTAAAACCAACTTACCACCAAACACAGCCTTTAGAGGTTTTGGTGGGCCACAAGGTATGTTTGTTATAGAATCGGCTATTGCTAAAGCAGCTTCAGAAATTGGTGTGTCCTCAAGAGAAATTCAAGAAGTGAACTTGTTAGACGAAGACGACACCTTTTCTTATGGGCAGATTGCTAAAAAAGTAGAAGCAAAAAACACTTGGGATTCGGCTAAATCGATATTTAATATTGAAGCACTAGAAAAAGAGGTTGAAGATTTCAATAAGAATAATTCAAGTTTCAAAAAAGGATTGGCTTTTATGCCAATTACGTTTGGAATTTCGTTTACCAACACACCAATGAATCATGCGAGAGCGTTAGTTCATATTTATCTTGACGGCAGTATTGGAATTAGTACCGCTGCAGTAGAAATGGGACAAGGTGTCAATACGAAGATGATGCAAATTGCAGCGCAAGTATTTTCGATTCCAATTGAAAAAATTAAGATTGAAACTACCAATACAACTAGAGTCGCCAACACCTCTCCTTCTGCCGCAAGTTCTACAGCTGACTTAAATGGAAAAGCAACTTTAATGGCTTGTAATTCACTTTTAGAACGCTTAAAAACTGTAGCGTCAGAAGACTTAAACACTTCAGAAAACAACATCACTTTAAAAGATGAATGTGTTTATGTCAATGGTAAAAAATCAGAATTATCTTGGACAGAACTCATTAGTAAAGCAATGCTAAAACGTGTAGCTTTAACTGAAAACGCACATTACGCCACACCAGAAATTCACTTTGATAAAACCTTAGAAAAAGGACATCCTTTTGCCTATCATGTTTACGGAACAGCAATCACAACTGTTACTGTTGATTGTACTCGTGGTATCTACGAATTTGATTCCGTCAAAATTGTTCATGACTACGGAAAAAGTATGAGTGAAGGTATTGATTTAGGACAAGTTGAAGGAGCATTAGCACAAGGTATTGGTTGGATGACGATGGAGGAAATTGCTTACAATGATGAAGGTCGCTTACTATCAAATGCCTTATCAACGTATAAGATTCCTGATATATTTTCGGTTCCAAAAGAAGTAGAAGTTATACCTGTTGAAACCGAAGGAAACGATATGGCCATTTTAAAATCTAAAGCCGTTGGAGAACCACCTTTAATGTATGGTATTGGTGCTTATTTTGCGATTCAGAATGCGATAAAAGCATTTAACCCAAACTATGATTTAAAATTTCATGCACCAATGACTCCTGAGAAAGTATTAATGGGTTTGTATAAAAAATAGAACGCTGATGACACAGATATATATGATCTTCGCAGATAAAAAAATCATATTTCATCATGTTTATCTGCGTTCCAATAGTATAAAATGAAAGAATTCCTAATCTATAGCTCTCGTTGTTTTATCGACTCACAATTTATTGAGGCAACGCTACATATAAAAAACGAAAAAATACTTCAGATTTATAAAGGGATTCATAAAATTGAAAACATCCCGTTTTTAGATTATAACAACCTCATCGTCATGCCAGGCATTATTGATGCACATGTTCATATAAACGAACCTGGTCGAGAGACTTGGGAAGGTTTTGATACTGCTACAAAAGCAGCGGCAATTGGTGGAGTCACCACATTAATTGAAATGCCTTTAAATGCGAGTCCTGTTACAACTGACGTCAGCGCTTTTAAGCTAAAACAAGACGCTTCGAAGGGCAAACTTCATGTGAATTGTGGGTTTTATGGAGGCATTATTCCTGCAAATAAAAACGATATTGAAGACTTATTAAATGCTGGTGTTTTCGGAATTAAAGGCTTTTTAACCCATTCAGGAATCGATGAATTCCTTAATGTTTCAAAAGCAGATTTAGAAGCTATTGCTCCAACTTTAAAACAATATAATATTCCGCTATTATTGCATTGTGAGCTAACTGATGATAATGTTCCGGAAGTAACGAACCCAAAAAATTATCAAGCCTATTTAGAGTCACGACCTCAACATTGGGAAACAAATGCTATTGATTTAGCTTTAGATATTCAAAAACAATTTGATATAAAAGTACATATCGTTCACCTTTCTGCTTCAAAAGGAATTGAACGCATCAAAAAGCGCAAACAAGAAACCAATAAACTCACAGTTGAAACCTGTCCGCAATATTTATACTTTAATGCTGAGAACATTCCAGATGCGTCTCCAATTTTTAAATGTGCACCACCAATTAGAGAAAAAGCAAACAATAATGAGCTTTGGGAGTTTTTATTAGACGATGGTTTTAATTTTTTAGCGTCAGACCACTCACCTGCTCCACCAGAGCTTAAGCAATTAGAAAGTGGTGATTTTTTTAAAGCTTGGGGAGGAATTTCAGGTTTGCAATTCACGCTTCCTATATTATTTTCAGAAGGCAAAAAAAGAGGCTTACAAACTGAAAAACTAATTCCACTGCTAACAAAAAAGCCAGCAGAGTTCTTAGGAATCGATAATATAAAAGGTGATTTAAAAGTTGGATATGATGCAGATATCACTATTTGGGATGATTCGGAAGAATTTACTATTTCAGAAGATTCTATTCAACATAAACATAAAGCAACGCCTTATTTAAACGAATCCGTTTTTGGAAAAGTAATTCATACATTTGTTAATGGTGTTCAAGTCGTTGAAAATTCAAAACTAAAGACGCTTCAACAAGGACAACTATTGATAAAAAATTAGAACACAGATAACGCAGATTTAGCAGATTTTCACTGATAAATGAATAAAATATCAGCGTCATCAGTGTTGAAAAATAGATATATTGAAAAATAAATGATAGAAGATAAATTAAAACAATATACAGATTTAGCATCAGAGAAAATTGGAGGTCAAGTTTTATACTGTACTGATGACTTTTTTGCTGAAAAAGAAAATCTAATTAAAGAAGGACGAGGCATTTTTATTCCAGACAAATACACCGAATTTGGTAAATGGATGGACGGCTGGGAATCTAGACGCAAGCGTACTTCTGGACATGATTGGGCAATTTTAAAATTAGGTGCCGAAGGAAAAATTAAAGGCTTCGATATTGATACCAATCATTTTTTAGGTAATCATCCTCCTCATGCTTCTGTTGAAGCTATTAATTTAGGAGATTCTCATGTATATTGGAGCAAAGCAGACGAACTAGAGTGGGAAGAAGTCTTACCAAAATCACCATTAGATCCAGGAAGCCAGCATTTTTTTGAAATCAATTCTGATGAAATTTTCACGCATGTTCGCCTTCATATTTATCCAGATGGTGGAGTTGCTCGTTTTAGAGTTTATGGTGAAGTTTATAAAGATTGGTCTAAAGTTGATTCGGATGAAATAGTTGATTTAGCATTGGTAAACAACTGCGGAAAAGCATTGCATTGCAATGATATGTTTTTTAGTGTTATGGACAATCTCATCTCACCGACAAAGGGAAAAAACATGGGAGACGGCTGGGAAACTAAACGTAATAGAACACCAAACAATGAAGATTTTGTAATTCTGAGATTAGGACATCCTGGAATGGTTCATAAAATTATTGTAGATACAAAACATTTTAAAGGTAACTATCCAGATTCTTGTGCAATTGATGTTTGTAGTTGTGATAATGATGAGGATGTTTTAAGTGGTAAACATGAATGGAAACCACTACTTCCGCAACAAAAACTTGAGGCTGATAAAGAGCATCATTTCGAAAAAGAAATTTTACCAACTGAACACCCAGTGACTCATGTAAAGTTAAAAATATATCCAGATGGTGGTATCAGTAGATTACGTATCCTAGGAACTATTAAATAAATTGAATGATTGAAGTAATTTTACTTTTAGCTTGGCTTGTTATTTTTTCTGTAATAGTTGCTGCTACCTATCAATTACATCATTCTATTAAAGCACTTAAGGCTCAAGAAAATTATGAAAAGGCTGATACACTTCAAACTTCTCAAAACTGGTTTTATGGTTTAATAGTAATTGCTTCGGTTTGTGGTATCGGTATCTTGTATCTTTTTCTTAAAGGAACTATTTACGAAAGCCACTTTTTTGAATGGTTAAATCTTACGGTTAGACTTATCCATATTACTTTTGGTATTGCTTGGATTGGAGCTTCATTCTACTTTGTGTTTTTAGAAAATGCCTTAAATAGAACTGAAGGTGTAAGAGATGAGTTAGCTGGGAATTTATGGGCAGTTCATGGTGGTGGTTTTTATTATGTTGAAAAATATAAACTCGCTCCTAAAAAAATCCCGAAGCATTTACATTGGTTTAAATATGAAGCTTACTTTACTTGGTTATCTGGTTTTTGTTTGCTTGCCATAGTTTATTATTTTAATGCCAGTTCTTATTTAATCGATCCAGAAGTTTTAGATATTCTGCCATCAACTGCTATAACAATTAGTATAAGTTCCTTAATTATTGGTTGGGTTTTATACGATCAGATATGTAAACTATTAAGCAATAATAAAGTCGTATTTACTTTAGCCATTACGGCTTTAGTTTTTCTTTTTGCTTGGTTCTATTCACAAGTATTTAGTGGCAGAGCTGCATATATTCACTTTGGTGCTTTTCTGGGAACATTAATGGCAGCCAATGTGTTTTTTATTATAATTCCAGGTCAAAAACGAATGGTCGCTGCCGCAAAAAAAGGGTTACCACCTAATCCTGCAGATGGCAAAGCTGCATTTTTAAGATCGTACACTAATAATTATTTTACGCTTCCAGTGTTGTTTGTGATGATTAGTAATCACTTTCCTAGTACCTTTGGAAATAGCTACCAATGGCTAGTACTAATTGGAATTACTTTAGGAACAGCTGGTGTAAAACATTATTTGAATATTAGAGAGAAAGGAGAGCTATCCGTTTGGGTAATGCCTATTTCTGTAATTATTCTATTTGGAATGGCATTTATGACCGCTCCTACACCTCCAAAATATGAAAATTGCCAAGAAATTGTTTCCTTTACAGAAGTTCAAACTATTGTAAATAAAAGATGTACGGCTTGTCATTCATCAAATCCTACAGATGCTATCTGGAAAGTAGCACCAAATGGAGTGAAATATGACACAGCGGATCAGATTTATAATTTACGAGATAAGATTTTTCAACGGGTAGTTGTGAGTAAGAATATGCCATTTAACAACAACCAAACCCAAATGACACAAGAAGAACGTGACATGATTAATTGCTGGATTAATCAAGGTGCGCCAAAATAAATGAAACGCAGATAACGCAGATTTATTAAGATTCGCACAGATTAAAATATAAAAATCAATGAGTAACTGCTAAATCAGTGTCATCTGTGTTCAACCAATAATAACGATTATGATTACATTAAGTCAACTTAATTCACTTTCAGAGCAAAAATTATTTATGCTTTTAGAACAATGCTGTGTTTCTAAAACTTGGGTGAATAGCATAATTGAGAGCAGACCATTTTCTTCTGAAAATGAACTGATAAAAAAAGCAGCTTCTATTTGGTATAACGATTGTACCATTGAAGATTTTGAAGAAGCTTTCACTGGTCATCCAAAAATAGGAAATGTAGATAGCTTAAAAGAAAAGTTTTCGCATACAGCAGAGTGGGCAGAAAATGAGCAGTCTAAAATGGCTGAAGCAAATGTGGAAACGATTGAAGCTTTAGCTGAAGCTAACAAGTTTTATGAAGATAGATTTGGCTATATATTTATTGTAAGTGCCAGCGGAAAATCTGCTGATGAAATGTTAGCTATTATAAATTCTAGATTGAAGAACCAACGAGATGATGAAATTTATGTAGCCATGAATGAGCAACATAAAATCACTGTGATTCGTTTGGTGAAACTTATAGAAGGTTTGTCTGCAAACGCAGATTTAAGTAGTCATTTAACAACACATGCTCTTGATACATCAATAGGATCACCAGCAAAACATATGCTCATCACCTTAAAAGGCTTACGTAAAAATCAATGGAAACCAATGAGTGTTGGTATTACCAATACTGATGGTAGAATTTCAGATGTATTACCTCCTGGTCGATTTTTAAGTCCTGGAGTTTACAGTATGACTTTTGACACCGCAAACTATTACAAGAACAATAACCAAAAAGGTTTTTATCCTGAAGCTTCAATTCAATTTGAAGTCACTGATGGTAGCCATTATCATATTCCATTATTAATTAATCCATTTGGATACTCAACTTATAGAGGTAGTTAGAATTAAATATATTTAAGCATGAATTTAAGTATTTCAGAAGATAAAAAAGCGAATATTTTTGACGATTTAAAAACGGCAAATCAAACGTTCAATAAAATATACAGAGGAGACAGAGAAGACAGACAACCTATTCATACAGTTTATGGTGGAGCCAACCTTTTCAAGTCTAATACTACAGATGTTTTAGGGAATATTGCTTTAAAATCATTGTTGCATTATGCTCCAAATTTTATTGAATTTGGTAAAGCGTTTAAATTAAAAGGAAGTAAAAAGTTACCATCAAAAACTAAAAAGCAACTAAAGCTTATAAAAGAATTAGAAGGTTTATCTAAAGAAGACTTAAAAAATCATCCTGCAGGCTTTTCATATAATATCTATCAAAAAGTAATTGCAAAATTAGAAACTGAAGGTGTTGAAGATTTTAGAATTGATTTTGAAGATGGTTTCGGTAATCGTTCAGATAAAGAAGAAGATGATACTGCAGTTTTTGCAGCAAAACAAGTTGCTATTGGAATTAAAGACCAAACGCTTTCTCCATTCATTGGAATTCGCATTAAACCTTTTACTGAAGAATTAAAACATCGTGGACAAAGAACACTCGATTTGTTCTTAACAACATTACTAACTGAATCTAACGGAAAACTACCAGATAATTTTATAGTGATGTTACCTAAAGTGACCATTCCAGAACAAATTGTAGCTTTGGTATCCTTTTTTGAAGTGATAGAAGAAAAATTCAATTTAGAATCTGGAACACTCAAAATGGAGATGATGGTAGAGACTACACAATCTATTATGGATCATAATGGAACAAATCCATTGTTCAGATTTATAGCAGCAAGTAAAGGGCGTTGTATTGCAACTCATTTTGGAACTTACGATTATACAGCTTCTAATAACATTACAGCATCGTATCAAGAAATGGATCACGATGTTTGTGATTTTGCACATTACACAACTAAAGTTGCATTAGCACACACAGGTATTTGGCTTTCTGATGGAGCAACTAATACGATGCCAATTGGACCACATCGTGGTGATTTAACAAAAGCGCAAGAGAAAGAAAATAAAAAAGTTGTTCATCGTGCATGGTTAAAAGGTTATGAGCATATTCGTCATTCATTATATAAAGGTTTATACCAAGGTTGGGATTTAAATCCTGCGCAATTACCAATGCGCTACACTGCAGTTTACGCCTTCTTTTTAGAAAGCTATGATGACGCAGTGTTGCGTTTAAAAACCTTTGTAGAAAAAGCTGCTCAAGCCACTTTAATTGGTGATACCTTTGATGATGCAGCAACTGGACAAGGTCTATTAAATTATTTCTTAAAAGCATTAAATAGTGGAGCCATTACTATTGACGAAGTCTTAGCTACTGGATTAACTTTAGATGAAATTAGAACACGGTCTTTTGCTAAAATATTAAAGGATAGACGTGCTAAATTGAAGTAAATTTTTATAGGCTTTCTAAATCTTCTTTATTAATGACTTCATATATATAAATCTGATAATGCTCAATAATGTCATTCAATAGAGATTCACGAACGACTAAAATTAGATGATGAGATTTCCTGTTTTTATGCTGAGCAATTATGCTTTTAGCTGAATCGTGTAAACCGATGTTTTTAAGTTCAAGCTTACCAAGCTCATCAACAACTAAGTATAAATAATCTCTTTGGTCATTACTCTTAAGCAAATAATCATTTGCGTTCTGAAACGATGATTTTAAAAATTGAAATGGCCCAATTGAGATTATATTGTGGTCTTTAGTATCAGAATTCGCTGCAAGAGGATACGTATCTTTCGATTTAATGTTTAAGAAATAGCGCTTTCCTTTCTCATCATCAGGACATAACACACCATCGACATCATTTCGATTTTTACACCAGTCTAAAAGCGCTGTTGTCTTTCCTGTTCGTATATCACCCGTAAGTATATAAATCATTCTGAAGACACTTTAAAATGAATACAATTAGAAATACTATTTGCCATAAAATATTTAAAACGTGTATAGCCTTTTAGGTGTGATGTTTCTTTCCATGTATGTGACAATATCTGTCTAAAATAAGGAAACAAATCCATCGCATTAGTGATATCCTCTTTGTACTGCGATTCCTTTTTACTCAAATATTTACGAACTAATTTCAATAAAAACGGTCCTAAAACTAAATACCAAAGCATCAAAATTAAAAAGCTACGTAATAATATATAAATGGCTTTTTGCCAACCAAATAGGTTTCCACCAAAAAGTGAAAATGCCAATACAATAATGGCGACTGTAATTAACCAAACCCAAATTACTTTGGTTTTGAATGAGACTTTAGGTTTTTCATTAGTTAATAACACTTCAACAGATTCGAGATAAAAAACAGTTTCCTTTCGCTCTGAAATTATTTTAATGACACTTCTAATAAATAATCCTGCTAGTAAACCTGCAATTCCATAAACCACTAAATAAAAGGTCACTAGCATTGAAGTCGTGGAAGATTCTGAAACAAAATTCATTTTTTTCTGAACCCAAGCACCATAGATATTAATGGCCTCCCATAATTCTGTTCCATAAACAATAGTGAGTATTAATAATTTCTGAAGTGCTGACTCTAAAAATGTTACGATTCCTAAAATCATTAACGTTACACCTTTCCAAGAAAACTTAGAGAATAGCAGAGCACCAAAAAGTGCTTGAAAACTAACTGCGACATAAGCACCAAAAGGAGAATAAGGACTTACTGCCATTTTTATTATTAGGACAATTACGAGTGCCTTTAAAATTGCTTGCCACTTATTTTCGGCATAATAGGCAATTAGACTAATTAGTAAAATTGCAATTCCACCAACAATTAATCCAGTAAAAGGTGTGCTAAATACATGCAAGAAACCACCTAAACCAGATTCATTCAGAGCCCAAAGTGCAGTTAATTTATCTATGATAGATTTGTTATTTTTCATGTAGAGATTCTTCGCTATGCTCTGAATGGCACTATCTATTTTGTTACTGGTTGATAATGCACTTGAAGTAATTGTGCTACAACACTAATAGCAATTTCCTTTGGTGTATCACCACCAATTGGTAATCCTATTGGACAAATGACATTACTCATACCTTCTTCAATATTCATCTCTTTAATAAGCATATTATTAAATCGAACTTTCTTCGTTTTACTGCCTATTAGACCTAAGAATTTGGTTTGGTTTTCTAATGCCATTGCAATAATATCAAAGTCTATAGCGTGATTATGAGTCAGTACCAAAACATAACAATTATTTCCCCAAGTTACTGCATCGCTAAAGGTTTTAAAATCCGTTACCTTCACCTGGCATTTAATAATACTTTCATCAACATCTATTTCAGAAAACCAACCCTCACGAGAGTCAATAAGTTTCACTTTAAAAGGTGTATCGACTAATAATTTGGCGATTTCAGTACCAATATGTCCTGCGCCAAATAAAAATAATTCTGGAGATAGATTCATAGGTTCTATTATAAATTCCACTTTTCCACCACAGCATTGTTCAAACTCTGGACCTAAAGTATAAGACGACTCAATTATTCTATTCTCTTTAAGAGCAGTAATGGCTTCGTCTATGGCTTTAAATTCTAGTTTTCCTCCGCCAATTGTTCCATATATAGATTTGTCTTCTGTTACAATCATACGCGACGAAACCACACAAGGCGCTGAACCTAAACACTTGGTAACAGTAACCAGAGCAACAGGTTGTCGCTTTGACTTAAATTCTGATAAACGTTCAATCCAGTTCTTCATGCTGTATAAAAAGAAACTTTAAAAATAAGGTTTTTTACTTGAAGATATCTTTAATTTTAAAATCTAGACTTTGATAATTTAAATGTTATTTCAGAATTGAAAAATTTTGCCTTTTTTCTGTAATCTTTAAGAATTAACTTCGACAAAAATTACTATATTGATTTTTCGTAAAATTTATAAATAATAATACATGTCTAAGACTTATTATGATCCAGCGGATCTAAGAAAATTCGGAAATATCACAGAGTGGAATGAAGAACTTGGAAACAAGTTTTTTGAATATTATGGGAAAGTTTTTGAAGAAGGAGCTTTAACAGCACGCGAAAAATCATTAATCGCCTTAGCCGTATCTCATACAGAACAATGTCCTTATTGTATAGATGCCTATACAAAAGACACCTTGCAACGTGGAGTAACAAAGGAAGAGATGATGGAGGCTATACATGTTGGTGCTGCTATAAAAAGTGGTGCAACATTAGTACATGGAGTGCAAATGATGAACAAGGTTAATAAATTAGATAGTTAGAAACCATACTAACCATTAATTAATCCCCAAGTAATACAAACAGACAACCCAAATTAATGGCAACAAAGTCCCTTAAAAAAAGACATAGCGATTTAGCAAATAGTAATAGACAACTAGAAATTCTGTCCAATGGTATTTTTCAAAGTGGTGAATTACCAACTTTTAAAAACAAAATTTCTGAAACGAGTCAGTTTCCGCTAACGGCAAAAAAACTTGAAATTTTACAAATCAACGTAGGCTACATGTGTAATCAAGTTTGCAATCATTGCCATGTAGATGCTGGTCCAGATCGAAAAGAAATAATGACTAGAGTCACCATGAGACAGTGCCTTGATGTCATAAAAAATACTGGAGCTCATACTTTAGATTTAACAGGTGGAGCACCAGAAATGAATCCGGATTTTAGATGGTTTGTAGAAGAAGCTGCAAAAGCAGGAATTAAAGATTTTATAGTAAGATCTAATTTAACTATTATTCGCGCTAATAAAAAATATTACGATTTACCAGAATTCTTTAAAAAACACAATGTACATGTAGTGAGCTCAATGCCGCACTGGACAAGAGGGAAAACGGACAAACAACGCGGTGAAGGTGTTTTTGATAAATCAATTAAGGCATTACAAGAACTGAATGCAATTGGTTATGGCATGCCAGATAGTGATTTACGACTAGATTTAGTCTATAATCCATCTGGTGCATTTTTGCCCGGAGACCAAACGTCTATGGAAAAGGATTTCAAAAAAGCATTATCTGAAGATTTTGATATTCAATTTCATAATCTTTTTGCCATTACAAATTTACCGATAGCGCGTTTCTTAGATTACTTAATTGCCTCTGAGAATTACGAAGATTACATGTATTCTCTTGTGGAAGCATACAATCCTGCAGCTGTAGAAAATGTAATGTGTAACAATACACTTTCTATTAGTTGGGATGGCTATTTATTTGATTGTGATTTTAATCAAATGTTAGAATTACCCGTAAATAGTAAAGTGAAACATATTTCTCAATATAACGAAGAACTGCTTGAAGGTAGAGATATAGTTATTTCACAACATTGTTATGGTTGTACTGCAGGAGCAGGAAGTAGTTGCCAAGGATCAGTAGCTTAAAAATTCCTTCGAAGGCAGGAATCTCATTACTATGAAAAACAAAATTTTATACATATTCATATTTCTTTCGAGCACTGGGTTCGCACAAGAAAGCATTTCAGAATTACTAAAAAAACACAATTCTGAAAGCATTCCTTACATCTCAGTACAAGAATTAGCGATGCCAAAAACTAAAGCTATTCTTTTAGATGCAAGAGAAATTTCTGAATATAAAGTAAGCCATCTACAAGATGCAATATATGTTGGTTATGATGATTTTGATATTTCAACTGTTACTAAGAAATTTACAAATAAATCATCTAAAATAGTTGTGTATTGCTCTTTAGGTATTCGCTCAGAAGATATTGCTGAACGCCTTAAAAAAGCTGGGTACACAAATGTATATAATCTGTTTGGTGGCATTTTTGAATGGAAAAACAAAGGTTTTACGGTTTATGATAATGAAGATAAGCCAACAGAAAATGTGCATGCATTTTCAAAAGAATGGAGTAAATGGCTTTTAAAAGGAATAAAGATTTATGACTGATGCACTAGTAATTGTTTTTGTGAAAAACATAAAATTAGGAACTGTAAAAACAAGACTGGCTAAAACTATAGGAGATATTGGTGCCTTTGAAGTGTATTCTGAACTCGTAAAAATAACAGAAAAGGCGACAGAGAAATTAGATATTGATAAACGGATTTATTTTTCTAATGCTGTAGTTGATACAAAATGGAAAAATGATTTTAAGACAGTTCAAAATGGCGTTGATTTAGGTGAACGAATGTTAAATGCTTTTAAGGAAGGATTTGAAGTTGGCTATAAAAAAATAGTCTTAATTGGCTCTGATTTGCCAGACTTAAATGAGACTTACATAACAAAAGGTATCGAAGCCTTAAATGAAAATGATGTTGTCTTCGGACCTGCGGAAGATGGAGGCTACTATCTTATTGGTTTATCAAAAATTGAAGAATCCATTTTTAAAAATAAACCTTGGAGTCAGCCAAATTTACTAAAGCAAACGTTACAAGAGTTACAAAGACTTCAAATAACGGTTAGTACCTTAGAGCCTCTAAATGATATTGACACTTATGAAGATTTAATTGCTTCCAACTTTTATAAATTAAATTTAAAATTACAAGAAAAAATACAACAGTTTAATGATTAAAATTATTACAGAAAGCACTGAATATCTACAAAGCAAAGGCTTTAATAATCCTGAAATTGGCATCATATTAGGCACCGGATTAGGGCAGCTTATTGATGAAATCGAAGTTTTAGCAGAAGCGAGTTATAATCATATACCTAACTTTCCTGCTGCAACTGTTGAGTTTCATAAAGGCAAATTAATTTATGGTCTTTTAGCAGGTAAAAAAGTAGTGGTAATGCAAGGTCGCTTTCATGTTTATGAAGGTTATACATTACAAGATGTTACGTTTCCTGTTCGTATCATGGAAAAATTAGGTATAAAAACCTTATTAGTTTCAAATGCTTCTGGAGCTATTAATCTAGACTTTAAAAAAGGAGAATTAATGCTTATTGACGATCACATCAATTTACAAGGAGGTTCTCCTTTAGCTTTTAAAGGTGTTTCAGAACTTGGTGAACGTTTTACAGATATGAGTGCTCCTTATAATGCTGAAATAAATGCAAAATTTGAAAACATTGCTAAAGCCAATAATATAAAATTACATAAAGGTGTTTATGCTAGTGTGGTTGGTCCTCAATTAGAAACTAGAGCAGAATACCGAATGCTTAAAACAATTGGTGCTGATGCTGTTGGTATGAGTACAGTTCCAGAAATTATTGTTGCCAATCATTTGAATCTAAAAGCTGTTGCTGTCTCTGTTTTAACAGATGAATGCGACCCAAATAATTTAAAACCAGTTAATATAGGCGAAATTATTGCAATGGCAGGAAAAGCCGAACCGAATATGATTACATTATTTAAAGAATTAATAAAAACGTTATAACGTCATTCCGAAAGAAGTGAAGGAATCTCTTTAATGAGATTGCCACGTCATTTCATTCCTCGCAAAGACATAAAAAAAGACTATGAGTTACTTAGAAGCTACAAACGATTTATATAAAGAAGCTGCATTAACACCAGATGTTGGTTTATGCTGTACTACAAATCCTATTTGGGAATTGCCTGGTTTAAAGATTCCAAAAATTATGCAAGAAATGAACTACGGTTGTGGTTCTACTGTACATGCAAGAGATTTAACCAATAACCCTAAAATGCTTTATGTAGGTGTTGGTGGAGGAATGGAATTACTACAATTCGCATATTTCAACAGGCAAAAAGGTGGAGTTGTTGGTATTGATGTGGTTGATGAAATGTTAGAAGCATCTCGTAAAAACTTTAAAGAAGCTGAAGAACAAAACGATTGGTTTAAATCTGAATTTGTAAACCTTGTAAAAGGCGATGCATTAAACTTAAATGTTGAAGATAATTCTGTTGATGTTGCCGCACAAAACTGTTTATTCAACATTTTTAAAGCTGAAGATTTAAAGAAAGCTATAGAAGAAATGTATCGTGTTTTAAAACCACATGGTAAATTGGTAATGAGTGATCCAACTTGTGAGCAACCAATGAATGACGAATTGCGCAATGACGATCGTCTTAGAGCATTGTGCTTAAGTGGTAGTTTACCAATTGCTAAATACGTAAAGGCTTTAACTGATGCTGGATTTGGTACTATTGAGATTAGAGCCAGAAAACCGTATAGAATTTTAGATACTAAAAACTATCCGACTGATGAATTGATTTATATAGAATCTATCGAAGTTGCAGCTATTAAAGATCCTATGCCAGCAGATGGCCCTTGTATATTTACTGGTAAAGCAGCTATTTATTATGGAGATGAAGATTATTTTGATGATAAGGCTGGTCATATCTTATTAAAGAATCAACCTTTAGCTATTTGCGATAAAACGGCAGGAGCTTTACAAGATTTGGGTAGAGATGATATTTATTTCTCAGAATCTACATTTCATTATGATGGAGGTGGTTGTTGCTAGGCGATAATCGCCATTTATTTAGTCCTGTCAGGTTTTTAAAACCTAGCAGGTCTGAAAATATAAAAGGCATATCGAAAATTTTAAGGCATCTATCAAGTTAGATGCCTTTTTTAGAACCTAAATTTCACATTCTTCGTAAGTAATTAAGGGCATATGCGTCAAACTTAATTATATACATCTCTATGATTTTAATTCTTCTTTTTATTTCTGCTTGTTTCTTAGCTTATAGCAATGGAGCAAATGATAATTTCAAAGGTGTTGCCACGCTTTTTGGAAGTGGAACGACTGATTATAAAAAAGCAATAAACTGGGCAACTATAACTACACTTTCGGGTTCTGTTGCAGCAATATTTTTAGCCAATGAATTGGTAAAGAATTTTTCAGGAAAGGATTAGTACCAGACGAACTTATCACACTACCAATATTTGCTATATCAATAGCTTTAGGAGCAGCTTCAACAGTTTTTCTTGCCACTAAAATTGGAATGCCCATTTCTACAACACACAGTTTAGTTGGAGCATTATTTGGTGCTGGCGTAGTAGCTGTTGGCTCACAATTTAACTTTGAGAAATTAGGTAGCACATTTTTAATACCTCTTATAATTAGCCCTTTAATGGCTGCCATTTTAAGTTTAGTAGCGTATTTAATTTTTAGATTCTTTAGAAAGCAATTGGGTATCACAAAACACACACAACTAAACATTCATAAAAAACAAGAAGTAGAAATAGCTACACTAAATATAGATAACACATCAACTTTAAGAACAACAACAAAACTAGAGGCAACTATAGAAAATAATGTAGAAACTTATGAAGGTGAGATTTTAGGATTGAGTTCTCAAAAAGTGTTAGACGTATTGCATTATTTAAGTGCAGGAATTGTGAGTTTTGCAAGAGGCTTAAATGACACACCAAAAATTGTTGGATTATTATTAATCATTAACGTAATTGACATAAAATGGAGCATGATTGTTATAGCTATAACTATGGCTATTGGTGGTTTAATGAATTCGAAAAAAGTGGGCATTACAATGAGTAAAAAAATTACACCCATGAATGCTGGCCAAAGCTTTACAGCAAACATTATTACTGGTTTATTGGTTACCACTGCAAGTATTCATGGTTTGCCAGTTTCTACCACGCATGTTTCTGTAGGTTCTATTTTTGGCATTGGAACTGCTACAAAAAAAGCTGATTACAAAATGATAAGTAAAATATTGTTATCTTGGTTGCTCACGCTTCCAATTGCAGCAATTATTAGTGGTTTATTATTTAAACTATTAGAAACACTTTAATAATTATATCTTATCGAAAAATACATAGACATAATAAAAAATTCATATTCGGGATATTGGAACTATCTCAAATACGAGCTGATAGACCTTAATCACTGGGACAATTTTTTCTATGGACTTATTGCTATCTCTATTTTAGTTTGGATACTAGAAGTTGCATTCCCTTGGAGGAAAGAGCAAGCTTTATTTAGAAAAGATTTTTGGTTAGACGCATTCTATATGTTCTTTAATTTTTTTATTCTAAACCTCATTATTTTAATTGTTTTATCAAATACCTTTTCAGAATTTTTTAATGATATACTGTTTAAAATAGGGCTGACTATTTCTAGTTTTCAAATTTTCGATATAGACAAATTACCTAAATTGATAGGTCTTTTAGTCTTCTTTATAGTTTCTGATTTTGTACAATGGAATACACATCGTCTTTTACATCGTGTAGAATGGCTCTGGAATTTTCATAAAGTACACCACTCAGTAAAAGAAATGGGCTTTGCAGCGCACTTACGTTACCATTGGATGGAACCTATAGTCTATAAGTCTTTATTATATATTCCTATTGCAATAATCGGTGGTTTTGATGCTCAAGATGTAGCTATTGTTTATTTCTTCTGCATTGCTATTGGTCATTTAAATCACGCTAACTTAGGCTGGGATTATGGTTTATTAAAATACATATTTAATAATCCTAAAATGCATATTTGGCATCACGCTAAAGATTTACCAAAGCATGTAAGGTATGGTGTTAATTTCGGACTAACATTAAGTCTTTGGGATTACATCTTTAAAACTAATTTTGTGCCTTATAATGGCAGAGATATTGAGTTAGGTTTTGAAGGTGATGAAACATTTCCTAAAGATTTTGTGAATCAGGAATTATATCCTGCATTCTCGCGAAAGCGGGAATCTGATGAATAGAACATTAAAACATGCAATATATTTCAACTTTAATATTAATATTATTTGTTTCTTCATGTTACGGAACAAAAAATGTAACTGAAACGCAGCCTGAACCAGTAAAAAAAATTGCTGTTGTAACAGAAGTACCTGATGTAGTTGAAACTGAACCATCTAGTGATGATGGTGAAATCCAACAAATGGTTGAAGTTGTTGATAACGAAGGAAATACTATAGCAGAAGTTGAGAATGAAGATGAAGCAATAGAGGTTCTAAAAAATATAGAAACCAAAAAGCTTAACGATAGTGTTTACTTTATCAAAGTAGCAAGTCATGATAAGTGGCAAAAACTCTTGCAAAAAAATGTTTCAGAAAAAGGTAATGTCAATTATTTAGGGTTTAAAAAAGACAAAACTGAATTGAAAGAGTACATCAATTATTTGTCTGAAAACCAACCAACTGAAAAGTGGATAAAAAACGACAAACTTGCCTATTGGATAAACGCTTACAATGCATTAACTGTAGATTTAATCATTCGTAATCATCCAACAAAAAGCATTAAAAATATAAAAGACCCTTGGGATCAGCGATTATGGCAATTCGGTGATAAATGGCAGAATCTTAATGACATTGAGCATAAAATATTACGTAAAATGAATGAACCACGTATTCATTTTGCAATTGTTTGTGCTTCAGTATCTTGTCCAAAACTTCAAAATGAGGCATTTACTGCAGCCAATTTAGAAGAACAGCTGACTAATGCTACCAAAGAATTTTTGGCAGATACGTCCAAAAACGAACTTTCAAAAGATAGAATTAAACTCTCTAAAATCTTTAAATGGTTTAAAGGAGATTTTGAGCAAAATGGAAGTTTGATTGATTTTCTAAATCAATATTCTGATGTAGAAATTTCCGACAAAGCAAAGAAAAATTTCAAAGATTATAATTGGGATTTGAATGATTAATTTT
>NZ_CAXBGB010000014.1:0-40255 GCF_963975125.1 uncultured Winogradskyella sp.
AGTAGGTCACCGCCTTTTTTGAAACCCTTTTCATAATTATATGAAAAGGGTTTTTTGCTTTTTATAACTTTTACTCCATCTTAAAATGATTCAATTTTATTATCTTCATGTTTCATCTGTATACTATCTATGAAGGTAAATAAAGAACTCGATTTGACTTGGAATTTTGTAGCGAATACCAGTAGAAATATTTTTCTAACAGGAAAAGCTGGAACAGGTAAAACTACTTTTTTGCATAAATTGAAAACACAATCTCAAAAGCGAATGGTGATTGTTGCACCAACTGGTGTTGCTGCTATCAATGCTAAAGGTGTAACTATTCATTCTTTCTTTCAAATGCCTTTTGGTCCTATTTTACCTAATACTGATTTAGATGCTTCAGCTGGTCTTAACAGGAAGTTTAGTAAAACAAAAATAAATATTATTAAGTCGCTAGACCTTTTGGTTATAGATGAGATAAGTATGGTTCGGGCTGATTTACTAGATGGGATTGATAAAACATTAAGACGTTTCAAGAACAGAAATTTGGTTTTTGGAGGAGTTCAGTTGTTAATGATAGGTGATCTTCAACAATTATCTCCTGTAATTAAAGAACACGAATGGAGGTTATTAAGGTCGTTTTATGAGAATGCTTTTTTTTTTAGTAGCCAGTCTTACCAACAATGTAATCCAATTAGGATAGAATTGAAGTATATTTATAGGCAAAAGAACCCTTTATTTATAGATATTCTTAATGAAATTAGAAACAACCAATTAAGCCAGACTTCGGCAAATGAATTGAATAAAAGATATATTCCTGATTTTGAGCCAAACAAAGAGGATGGCTACATTTCATTGACAACACACAATAATAAGTCTCGACAATCTAATAAGCAAGAACTAGAAAAATTAGAAGGTAAGGAGCATATATATATAGCAAATATAGATGGAAATTTCCCAGAAAATTCATATCCAAATAATGAAGAGTTAATACTTAAAGTTGGAGCTCAGGTGATGTTTATTAAGAACGATAGTTCTCCTGAGAAGCGGTATTTTAATGGTAAAATAGGTAAGGTAATTTTGCTAGACAAAGATGAAGTTATTGTAAATTGTCCAGATGACGATTTTAACATTGTAACAAAATTAGAGACATGGGAGAATATAAAATACACGGTAGATTCCGAGACTAAAGCCATTTCTGAGGATAAAATTGGAAGTTATTCTCAAATACCGTTACGCTTAGCTTGGTCTATTACCATTCATAAAAGTCAAGGGTTAACTTTTGAGAAAGCCATTATTGATGCCCAAGGTGCCTTTGCCCATGGACAAACGTATGTTGCACTAAGTCGTTGTAAATCTTTAGAAGGTTTAGTTTTAAAAAGTAAAATTGAGCCAAATCAAATTATAAATGATCGACATGTCATTGATTTTAACAAAAATGCTGAAGCTAATCAACCTAATGAAGATATTTTACAACAATCTAGACGAGAATTTCAACTTAATTTAATTTCAGAAATTTTTAATTTTTATAAATTTCTGTATCCTGCTGGACGAATTTTAGAGGTTTATTATAAAAACAGAGGAAGTATAGAGGGTTCTATTGAAGAGCCACTGAATAAAATTAAAGTGAGCACAACAAACTTACTTAAAGTTTGTAATAGTTTCAAATCTCAGCTACAAACATTAGTTGGCCATATGGAAATTCCTGAAGCTAATAAGGCGCTTCAAGAGCGGTTTACAAAAGCCGTCAGCTATTTTAGTGAACAGACAAAATCAACCATAGAAACATCATTAAAAAATCTTAGTTTTTCTACTGACAACAAAGCTATTCAAAAAGATATAGAGAAACAACTAAATACTTTGGAAGAGATACTAGAGACCAAACTATCCTATTTTGAAGGTTTAAAAGAAGGTTTCAAAACAGACAAATTTTTAGGATTAAGAGCAAAATCTGTTTTCTTTGGAAAAGAGAAAACAAATAAACAACGTAAAGCAGTTATTAATGGAACAACAAATGTTGAACTCTTTGAATTGTTAAGAGAATTAAGAAATCAAATTGCGAACCGTGAAGATTTAGTTCACTTTCAAATTTTTACACAAAAATCATTATATGCTATGTGTGAATTATTACCATCGTCTAAGCAAGAATTAAAAACAATTCATGGCATGGGTAAAACACGGATTGAAAAGTATGGTTCAGAAATATTACAAGTTATTAAGCGGTATTGTGAAGACAATGATATTGAAACCTCGAATGCGATTTCTGTTTTTGAAGAATTAAAGCCTAAAAAGCAAAAAGGTAATACTAAGAAAATATCTTTAGAATTGTTTAAAGAGGGGAAATCTATTGAACAAATAGCTTTAGAACGTGAATTAAATTCAAATACCATCTTTGGGCATTTGGCTGATTTTATTTCTTCCGGTGAAGTTAAAATTACAGACTTAATATCTAAGAAAAATTATTCAGAATTAAAAAAAATTATTCCGACTAAAACTTTCGAAAACCTTTCAGATTTAAAACATCAGTTAGATGATAAATACTCTTATGGTGAGATTCGTATAACTCTTCAGGATTTGTCAAATTAAAAAAGACCTCAAAATTAAATTCTGAAGCCTTTGCTATATATTGATTATTGAAAACTCATCCTTTTATCACTCCTCTTGAAATTACTATTTTCTGAATTTCTGAAGTCCCTTCATAAATTTGAGTGATTTTTGCATCACGCATTAAACGCTCAACATGGTATTCTTTTACAAATCCGTTTCCGCCATGAATTTGCACAGCTTCAACAGTGTGCTCCATAGCAACCTTACTTGCGTATAGTTTTGCCATAGCACTAGACATATCGTAATTGTTGCCTTGGTCTTTATCCCAAGCAGCTTTCATTACTAACATTCTTGCAGCTTCAATATCAGTATGCATATCAGCCAATTTAAAAGCAATGGCTTGGTGATTGCAAATTTCTGTCCCAAAAGCTTTACGCTCTTTAGAATATTTTAATGCTAATTCATAAGCTCCGGCAGCGATACCTAGAGCCTGAGCTGCTATACCTATACGTCCACCAGAAAGCGTTTTCATAGCGAATTTAAATCCGAATCCATCTTCACCAATTCTATTTTCCTTTGGAACTTTTACATCATTAAATTGAAGCGTGTGTGTATCGCTTCCTCGAATTCCTAATTTGTCTTCTTTAGGTCCAATATCGAAACCAGGTGTTCCTTTTTCAACAATAAAAGCATTAATACCCTTGTGCTTTTTTTCTTTATGGGTTTGCGCAATGACTAAGTAAACATCTGAACGACCTCCGTTAGTAATCCAGTTTTTTGTTCCGTTTATGACATAATGGTCGCCCATATCTATCGCTGTCGTTTTCTGCGATGTTGCATCGCTACCAGCTTCTGGCTCACTTAAACAAAATGCACCAATGCTTTCTCCGGTAGCTAATTTGGTAAGATATTTTTGTTTTTGCTCCTCGTTTCCATAAGCTTCAAGTCCATAACAAACTAACGAATTGTTTACCGAAACCATAACAGAAGCTGAGGCATCAATTTTTGAAAGTTCTTCCATAATTAATACGTAAGAAATAGCATCCATACCACTTCCTCCATATTTTGGATCCACCATAATTCCCATAAACCCTAGTTCGCCCATTTTACGGACTAATTCATCTGGAAATGTTTGAGCATTATCACGTTCTATAACACCAGGAAGTAATTCGGTTTGTGCAAAATCTCGAGCTGCGTCTCGAATCATTAAATGTTCTTCTGTTAAGCTAAAGTCCATAAAATATTGTAATTATTGATTTGATAAAAAATGTATGCAAAGATAATAGTTTCTTGCGGTATTTTCAATAAGTAATATTATTTTTACTTATATGATAAAATCTAATTATAGGGTTATTGCAGTAATGTCTGGAACATCTTTAGACGGTATCGATATTATTTTTGCTACATACATGTATAATAATGGTTGGAGTTTTAAAATTCATCATTTTGAAACTGTAAAATATTCTAAGAATTGGAAATCTACACTGGGAGATTTAGTGAATAACTCAATAAATGAACTACAAGACATTGACAATTCTTATTCCGAGTATTTAACAACAGTAATTTCAAATTTTATTAAAAAACACAAAATCGAGACTATAGATTTCATCGCTTCACATGGTCACACTGCACTACACCAGCCAGAAAATGGTTTGACTTATCAAATAGGAAATAAGCAGATTTTAGCTGATATATTAAATGAGAAAATAATTTGCGATTTTAGAATTCAAGATGTTAAATTTGGTGGGCAAGGAGCACCTTTAGTACCAATTGGTGATCGTTTATTATTTCAAGATTATGATTATTGTTTAAATTTAGGTGGTTTTGCAAATATTTCATTTGAATATAATGCAGAAAGAATTGCTTATGATATTTGTCCTGTTAATATTGTTTTGAATCATTATGTTTCGAAATTAAATTTAGACTATGATGATAAAGGACAATTAGCATCAATGGGAAAGGTTAATCAAAAATTATTTTCTGAATTAAACAAGCTTGATTTCTATAACCAACAGCCACCAAAATCTTTGGGTTTAGAATGGGTAGGGTTAAATATATTTCCTTTGATTGATTCTTTCAAACTTAAATTAGAAGATATATTAAGAACTTTTGTTGAACATGTTGCTTTTCAAATTTCAAAAGCTTTATTAAAAGAAGGTGAAGCAGTCTTAGTAACAGGTGGTGGTGTCTATAATGAATTTTTTATTAACAGATTAAAAAACTTTTCAAAGCTCAGAATAATAATACCAAAAAATGAAATAGTTGAGTTTAAAGAGGCGTTAATTTTTGGTTTTTTGGGTGTTTTAAAGGCTAGAAATGAAGTAAACTGTTTAAAAAGTGTAACAGGAGCATCTCATAATCATTCTTCTGGAAAAATTTTAATTCAGAACACATAAAATTAGTAAAAATTTCACTTTTTAGCCTTTAGAGTTTTTTATATTTGCTATAACTAACTAAACAAACATACATTGATAAAAGAGTTACTTCAGAAGTACGAAAATAAATCCCCAGAGATAGTATTCCATTGGAATGATCCCGAAACAGATGCAGAAGGTTGGACAGTAATCAACTCAATAAGAGGTGGTGCGGCAGGAGGTGGAACACGCATGCGCAAAGGCTTAGATAGAAATGAAGTACTGTCATTAGCTAAAACCATGGAAGTAAAGTTCACAGTTTCTGGACCTGCCATTGGAGGTGCAAAATCAGGTATTAATTTTGACCCACAAGACCCGAGAAAAAAAGGCGTTTTAGAACGCTGGTATGCTGCTGTATCACCATTGCTTAAAAGCTATTATGGTACTGGTGGAGATTTAAACGTGGATGAGATCCATGAGGTTATTCCTATCACAGAAGAAAGTGGTGTGTGGCATCCACAGGAAGGGGTTTTTGAAGGCCATTTTAGACCAACGCAAGCTGACAAGATTAATAGAATAGGACAATTAAGACATGGCGTTATAAAAGTAATTGAGAACCTTAAATATTCTCCAGAAGTTGCGAGGAAATATACTGTTGCAGATATGATTACTGGTTATGGTGTTGCCGTTGCTGCCAAACATTTATATGATATTAACGAAGATTCTATAAAAGGAAAACGTGTTGTTGTGCAGGGATTTGGAAATGTAGGTGCAGCAGCAGCCTTTTATTTTGCTCAGATGGGAGCTAGAGTAGTTGGTATAATTGATAAAGTTGGAGGACTAATTAATGTTGAAGGATTTTCTCTTAATGAGATTATCGATTTATATCTTAACAAGAATGGAAATACTTTGGTAGCAGATAATCTTATTTCATTTGATGATATTAATAATCAAATATGGTCGTTGCAAACTGAAATTTTTGCTCCCTGTGCGGCTTCTAGATTAGTAACTAAAGACCAAATTGACCAAATGATAGCTACTGGTTTAGAGGTCATATCTTGTGGTGCCAATGTTCCTTTTGCTGATAAAGAAATATTCTTTGGGCCAATAATGGAGCATACAGATCAAAAAGTTAGTCTAATACCAGATTTTATCTCAAACTGTGGTATGGCAAGAGTTTTTGCTTATTTTATGGAGCGAAAAGTACAAATGACAGATGAAGCTATTTTTAATGATACCTCAATGGTGATTAGAAAAGCTTTACAAGAAGTACATAAAAATAATTCAACCAAAATTGGTATTAGTGAAACCGCATTTGAGATTGCACTGAGACAATTAATATAAATATCCCATATCATGGAAACCGTAATAATTCTCGTTTTTGTTTTTGGTTATCTAGCCATTACTTTAGAGCACAATATTAAAATTGATAAGCTAATTCCTGCTTTAGTGATGATGGCTATTAGTTGGGCGTTAATCTCTTTAGGTATTGATGATTTTTCGACATGGTTCGATTCTGCTAAACATAGCTTAATGGATGATTTCGGGCTACTTTCTAATGAAGAAAAAATGCACTTAATGGAAGAGAGTTTACTACATCATTTAGGAAAAACTGCTGAAATACTAGTGTTCTTATTAGGTGCTATGACAATTGTTGAAATTATAGATTATTTTGACGGTTTTTCAACCATCAAAAATGCCGTTAATTTTAATAGTAGAAAGAAGTTGTTATGGATGTTTTCAATATTAGCATTTGTTCTATCTGCAATTATAGATAACCTTACAGCAACAATTGTATTAATATCAATACTTCAAAAAATTGTAAAAGATAGAAATGTGAGAATTTGGTATGCGGGATTAATTATTATAGCTGCCAATGCTGGCGGAGCATGGTCTCCAATTGGTGATGTTACCACTACTATGCTTTGGATTGGTGATAAGGTTTCTACAGGGAAATTAATTTCGTATTTATTTATTCCATCACTCTTGTGTATGGTTGTACCAACTTTTGTTGCATCACTTCTACAGCCATTTAAAGGTGAATTAGAACTTCATGAAGCGGATGATAAACCTAAAAATAAGTTCAGTTCTACTATGTTATTTTTAGGACTTGGAGCAATAATTTTTGTGCCAGTTTTTAAAGTTATAACACACTTACCTCCATATGTTGGGATGATGCTATCTTTGGGAGTAGTGGCAATATTTGCCGAGATTTACAGTAATTCAAAGTTTGCAATTTCACAAGTGGTTTCAGATGAGCATCAAGAGCATTCTAGCCATAGTCCTGTACATTCTTCGTTATCTAAAATTGAATTGCCAAGCATATTATTTTTCTTAGGTATTTTAATGGCTGTTGCCGCTTTAGAATCGCTAGGAATACTTTTTGGTTTTGCAGGTTCACTTCAAGAAACGATGCCAATGTTGGGTACTGAAATAAATGGTGAAGGCGTGTCGGATTTAGTGGTTTTATTACTAGGAGTTGGTTCTGCGGTAATTGATAATGTGCCTTTAGTAGCAGCTAGTTTAGGGATGTTCTCTGAGCCATTAGATAATGAGTTATGGCATTTTATTGCTTATTCAGCAGGTACAGGAGGTAGTATGTTAATTATCGGTTCTGCAGCTGGAGTAGTTGCTATGGGAATGGAAAAAATAGATTTTTTCTGGTATTTAAAAAAGATATCATGGTTGGCATTAATTGGTTTCATAGCTGGTGCAGCCGCGTTTATGGTAACAAGAGCAATATTCTAATATACTTAAGTAAAAAACTTAACGTTATATTTTACAAGAACTTTAAAATTTAAACCTTATCGTATGATATTACTAAGTAATATTCAAGATGGAGCCGAAGTTTTAACTGATGGAAAATCAGTTGAAAAAACCTTATCCATAATAGAATTAATCACAAGTGGTGGAACTTCAGGAATGGTAATCATTCTTATTCTTTTCCTTCTTTTAATTGTAGCAACCTATATATATTTTGAACGTATTTTTGCTATTAAAGCAGCGTCAAGAGTCGATTCAAATTTTATGAATCAGATTAAAGACCATGTAAGTAATGGTAAGATAGACTCTGCTCAGATGTTATGTGCTCAAGTAAATTCGCCAGTTTCAAGATTAATAAGTAAAGGAATTACAAGAATTGGTAAACCTCTAGAAGATATTAATACGGCGATTGAGAACGCTGGTAAATTAGAAGTTTATAGTTTAGAAAAAAATGTAAGTGTTTTAGCAACAATTTCGGGTGTAGCACCAATGATAGGATTCTTAGGAACCGTAGTTGGTATGATTATCTCAATTTTTGAACTAGCCAATGCAGGCGGAACCATTCAAATGGATGTATTAGCCAGTGGATTATATACAGCGATGACCACAACAGTTGGTGGTCTTATAGTTGGTATAATAGCTTATGTAGCTTATAATCATGTTGTAGTAAAAACCAATAAAGTGGTTTACCAAATGGAGGCTAATTCGGTTGAATTTTTAGATCACCTAAACGAACCTATCTAAGATGAACATTAGAGGACGAAATAAAGTAACACCAGAGTTTAATATGGCGTCGATGACGGATATTGTATTCTTGTTATTAATCTTTTTTATGATTGCGTCAACCTTAGTTACTACAAATGCGATTGATATTATTTTACCAAAAGCAAGTGGGAAGACTGAGAACAAAAAATCGACAGCGGTAAGTATTAAAAAAGATTTGACCTATTATATTGATCAGAAACGTGTAGGCGAAAGCGTTTTAGAAAGTCAATTGATATCTATAATGTCTTCACAGAAATCTCCAACAATTGTTTTGAGAGCAGAGAAATCTGTTCCTGTTGAAAATGTTGTGAGGGTTATGGATATTGCTAATCGAAATAAATTCAAAGTTATATTAGCAGTTCAGCCCAACTAAACGGCATTGTTTTTGGCAACTATACAAACTAAAGTATAACAGAGTGAAATATTTAGAAACCAAACACGAACGTAATTCTGCAAGAATCACGGCACTTATTGCCTTAATTTTGCTGTTGCTATTATTTGTTGTTGGTCCTCAATATTTAGATCCACCAGAAGAATATGGTGTAGCTGTTAACTTTGGAACTACCGATTTTGGAAATGGTAACAAGCCATTAAGTGAACCACGAAAGGCTGTCGAAGAAAAAGTTGTTGAAGAATCTCAGCCTGAAGAATCAAAGGTTGAACCAACCGAGACAACAACAAAGGCTGAGGAAGTAATGACAGAAGAAAATGCAGAGGCTATTGCTATTAAAAAGCAAAAGGAAGCTGAAGCTAAAGCGAAGGCAGAAGCTGAGCGTATTGAACGTCAAAAACGTGAAGATGAAGAAAAGATACGAAGAGAAGAAGAAGAGAAAAAGAAAAAACTAGATAACCTTATAGGTGGTGTAAAGAACTCTAACGGAAACGATGATGGAGGAGAAGGACCAGATGATCAAGGTGGAAATAAAGGTCAGTTAGATGGTGATCCTTATGCTCCGAGTTATTTTGGTGGCTCTGGACCAGGGAAAGGTGGAGTTGGTTCTGGACTAAACGGAAGAGGTAGACCAACTAATGGTAAAGTTTTACCTGATTGTCAAGAGACAGGTTTAGTTGTAGTAGAAGTAAGAGTAAATAGGCAAGGTAAAGTAGTAAAAGCTATACCTGGAAAAAAAGGCACTACTGGTACGAGTTGTTTATTTGAAGCTGCTAAAAAAACGGCCTTTACTTTTAAATGGCCTGCGAATCCAGAGGCACCTACAGAACAAGTAGGATTCGTAAGTATTAATTTTGATGTAGGTCAATAACTCATGAATTATCAAGATACTGTAAGTTGGATGTTCCAACAATTACCAATGTATCAGAATAAAGGGAAATCTGCCTTTAAAAAAGATTTATCTAATACTTTAAAGCTTTCCAAACACTTAAGAAAGCCACATGAGCGATTTAAATCTATTCATGTTGCTGGCACTAATGGTAAAGGTTCTACAAGCCACATGTTAGCTTCTGTGCTACAAGAGGCAGGTTATAAAGTTGGATTGTACACTTCTCCACATTTAAAAGATTTTAGAGAGCGTATTAGAATAAACGGTAAAGTCGTAAGTAAACAATTTGTTATTGGTTTTATAAAACGATACAAAGCATTTTTAGAAGTAAACGAGTTATCTTTTTTTGAAATGACTGTTGGTATGGCGTTCGATTATTTTGCGAAACAAAATGTTGATATTGCTGTAATTGAAGTTGGATTAGGAGGGAGATTAGATTCAACAAACATAATTACGCCAGAATTATCTGTAATTACCAACATAGGATTAGATCATGTACAAATATTGGGTGATACTCTTGAGAAAATAGCAAGTGAAAAAGCAGGTATAATAAAACCTAAGGTACCTATTGTTATTGGTGAAACACATCCAGAAACTCAAAATGTTTTTATATCAAAAGTTAAAGAAACTAATTCAGAAATTTACTTTGCAGACCAATCTATAGATGTAGTTTTTGAAAGTGATTTAAAAGGATCTTATCAAATACATAATATAAAAACAATGTTGAAGTCAGTTGAAGTTTTAAGAAATTCAGGATTTAAAATCTCTCAAACCCAATTAAAAAAAGGACTTCTAAATGTTGTAGAAAATACAAACATGCAAGGGCGTTGGCAAGTATTAGAAACAGAGCCAAAGATTGTATGTGATACAGCACACAATAAAGAAGGATTGTCTTATGTAATGCAACAATTAAAATCGGAAGTATTTGAAAAACTTCATATTGTTTTTGGTGTTGTTAATGATAAAGATTTAGATTCATTAATTCCGTTACTCCCAAAAAAAGCAATCTATTATTTCTGTAAACCAGATGTACAACGTGGATTAGATGCAAAAAAATTACAAAGTATATTTGCTAAAAATCAATTAAAAGGCAGCTCCTTTACAAGTGTTAATGAAGCCTTTAATAGTGCAAAATCAGAAGCTAGGAAAAATGATTTAATTTATGTAGGTGGCAGTACTTTTGTGGTCGCTGAAATAATTTAATTTTTTTTTAAAAAACCTTTTGAAATTTTAAAAACTAGTCTATATTTGCAGTCCTTATAAATAGGGCGACTAGCTCAGTTGGTTCAGAGCACTTGGTTTACACCCAAGGGGTCAGGGGTTCGAATCCCTTGTCGCCCACATCAAATAAAATCCCGATTTGCATCTGCAAATCGGAATTTTTGTTTTCGAAAAGGACCAAGCCAATGACTTGAAGTTCTTTTTGAAAGCAAAAATCCCAAGAATCGCCAAAGCGATTCGGGATTCTATTTGCAGAAGCGGTTTCGGATAAGGATATTAAATCCCATTTGTTTTAAAATTTAAAACGAGAAATCTTATTTTTGAGAACTAATGGGTCATTAACTCAGTTGGTTTAGAGTGTTACCTTGACAGGGTAGAAGTCGCCAGTTCGAATCTGGCATGACCCACAATTTTCTTTCTAAATTGAATCTAGTATACGCTCCAAAGCCATACCTCTAGATCCTTTGATTAGTATTGTGGAATTATCTAACTTTAGTGTTTTGAGCAAGAGCTTTAAATCTTCAAATTTTTTAAATTTTAGAGCATATTCGTCAGTTTTGCATCTAAAGAAATTCTCACCTATCAAGAAAATATTATTATCAAAATTGTCTTTGACAAAATCTGTAATAGCCTGATGCTCTTTTTCTGCTTCATCACCTAATTCAAACATGTCACCTAGAAACAAGTACTTGTTTTTAGAGTCTAGCTGCTTTAAGTTTTTAAGAGCAGCTAACATACTTGTTGGATTAGCGTTATAAGCATCTAGAATAATCTTGTTAGTCCCTTTTTTAATAATTTCAGAACGATTATTGTCTGGTTGATAGTTTTCAATTGCTTCCTTAATGTTCTTAGTTGAAACGTTGAAGTGTTTTCCTAAAGCCACAGCTATGGCGATATTACCATAATTATAATCTCCAATGAGCTGACTATTTATTTCAACATTATCAAAGCTTAATGAAACAAGTGGGTTAGCGCTTTTAAACTTTACAATACAATCGTTTTTTGCACCTACACCAAAAGTAATTATGCTTTTGTAATCACCAATTTGTTCAATCTGTTTTTCGTCGTCAGTGTTTATTAAGGCAGTTTTATTATTTGCTCTTATATAATTGTATAATTCAGATTTGCCTTTAATAACTCCTTTAACACCACCGAAACCTTCTAAATGAGCTTTGCCAAAGTTTGTAATTAAGCCATAATCTGGTTGTACAATATTTGAGAGAAATTCTATTTCCTTCTGGTGATTCGCACCCATCTCTACAATTCCAAAGTCCATGTTTTTAGTAAAGCGAAGTAGTGTTAAAGGGACACCAATATGATTATTTAAGTTCCCTATTGTTGCTTTTACTTCGTATTGAGACGACAAAACGGAATAAATAAGTTCTTTTGTGGTCGTTTTGCCATTACTTCCTGTTAGAGATATTATAGGAATGTCTATACTGTTTCTGTGGTAAGTTGCTAAGAGCTGTAATGAGGTTAAGACATCATCAACCAATATACAGTTTTCATTAAACTCAACATTTTTATCATCTACTACACAATATTTTGCGCCACCTTCAAAGGCTTGAGACACAAATTTATTGCCATCAAAATTTTCACCTTTCAATGCAAAGTACATACATCCTCTAGTCAGTTTTCTTGTATCTATAGATACAGAAGAACATTCTTTAAATTTTTTATATAATGATTCAATTTTCATAACCTTAAAAATAAAAAAGTCCTGATAAACATATCAGGACTTTTTTAAATATTATTCTAACGTTATTAATTACGTTTTTTTCCGCCATTTTGAGTTTTAGAACCCACTCTAGACACTGCGCATCTAAAGCCAATATAATCAGTTGCCATATCTTGTGGGAAGTAGCGACGCTGTGCAGGATCAATCCAATACGCTCTATCTCTCCAAGAACCACCTTTGTAAACTCTTACTTCGTCATTAATTAAAGAGGTTCTACTGTTAGATTTATCATACTCTCTTACCATTTCACCTCCAGTTGAATCAGTTTCAACTTTATGTTGTGGTGAGTTATACATTTTGCCAGTTTGATTTCCTGCTATAGAATCTTCATTAAAATCTTCTCTGTAATAACGTGACGAGCGCTTATCGCCATCTCTAAAGTTTCTGTTATCACTTTTGTCAAAGTTTGTTCTTAAATAAGTTTCTTCTTCATCAACAGCGATTTTTGCAATTTCACCAGGTAAATTTCTAGCGATAATTTTACCATTACTTAGAGTGTCATACACGATTTCATCAATCGTAACTATTTTTACAGTTCCATCTTCATTTAGTGCGTTTTTAGTATAAACATTCCCTCTGTAGTAGTTAAAATCATTGAACTCATCATCTACAATAGGTCTGTAAACATCAGCTACCCATTCAGCAACGTTACCAGCCATATCATATAAGCCATAATCATTTGGTTGGTATGTTTTTACCTCTGCAGTAATATCAGCACCATCGTCAGACCAACCTGCAATACCTCCATAATCCCCTTTACCTTGCTTAAAGTTAGCCATCTGATCTCCACGATTTACACGCTTACCAGATCTCGTGTACTGACCATCCCAAGGATATTTTTTACGACCTCTGTAAACATTATAACTACGTAATTCACTCATGCCTAAAGCAGCATATTCCCACTCGGCTTCAGTTGGTAATCTATATTTTACAGTAATTGCACCAGATTCTCTGTTTGCATAAATATTAATTGGATTACCATCTGCGTCAGTTTGTTGTCTTCTTTTACCGCCTTCTAGCACATCAGAATTACCACCATAAGTTTGAGTTGGTGCATTAATGTATGTATCAACATCGAACGTGCTTTCTGCATTTAAATCTGTGTACTGAGCGTCTCTCTTTATATATCCAGTCTCTTGTAAGGCTAATTCTGCCACACGGTTAGATCTCCAATTTGCATATTCAACGGCTTGTATCCAACTTACTCCTACAACAGGGTAATTTGCATAGCCAGGATGACGTAAATAGTTTTCGGTCATCATTTCGTTATAACCTAAACGATTTCTCCATACTAATGTATCAGGTAGTGCTCCTTTATAAATTAAAGCATAATTTGGATCATCTGGAGGATATACATTCTTAAGGTAATCTAAGTAATAAAGATAATTTAAGTTTGTTACCTCGTTTTCATCCATGTAAAATGACTGAATGTGTTGTTGGGTTGGAGTGTTATTCCAATCGTGCATTGGGTCATCTTGTACTTTACCCATTGTAAAGGTTCCACCTTCTATAAATGCAGTTCCTGGAGGCGTTTCTTGTTCTTTAAATTGTGTATTGTACTGAAAACCACCTTTTTTATCATTGATTTTCCAGCCTGTAGCACTATCTACATTGCCAGAGTTAGAAGAACGTTTACAGCTTACAATTGTAGCGCAAAGCGTTAATGCAATTAAAAATTTTAGGTTTGAGACATTTTTCATATCCATACGTTTAAGTAAGCTCGTTAAATTTTAGACCCGCAATATAACAATTAAAGGTAAACTAACAACTTTTTTTTGTGCCAAAATTCAAAAAAATATGCATTTCATCCTTTTTTTTGAACACGACAACGGATTTCTGTTCAGTTTATCGGTGTATTTTGCTCTTTTAATAACGAGTATAGAAATAAATTATTGTTGTATTTTTGAAATAAAAATTGAAAGGTCATAATAACACGCTTTTGCAGGCGTTATTTTACTGTAAATATTTATAATTGTCAGTATAATGATATTTTTTACAGATTATTTATGACTTTAAACCTATAATAGATTAATGAAAAATTGCTATACATTCTTTTTTCTTGTTTTTACTATGCTATGTTTTGGACAGCAAAAGCAATTTAATATACAATGGAATGGTGTAAAAACACTTGAGACTGAATATGGAAAAATACAAGTTCCCAGTTTTGATTCAAAACATTTCAACTATGATGATGCAAACGGTTTAGTTTATTTTGCACAATGGGACAGTAATGGAAGTGCAATTAATGAAAACTCTGTTACATTAAATAACGTTGTTTATGAGGTAATTTCGTTAGCTGAATTAAAGAATTTAAACCTAGAACTTATTCCAGTAAGTCCTAAGTATAGTTTTTTTAATACTAATGCTAGAGGGAAACGTGCTCACTATTTTGAACTAAGTCCCATTGTTAATGATAGAGGGTTGTATAAAAGAATAACATCTTTTACTATTCAATACAATACTTCAGCTAATCGTTCTGGATCGAGCGCAAGAGGTGTAAATAACATTACAAATTCAGTTTTAAACACAGGTCAATGGTATCGTTTTTATATTGACAAAACTGGTGTTTTTAAGCTAACAAAGAGCTTCTTAGCGAGTTTAGGGATTAATACTAATTCTGTTGATCCTAGAGCCATTAAAATTTATGGTAATGGAGGAAGAATGTTGCCATTATTAAATTCTGAAAATTATCCTTTTGATGTTGTTGAAAATGCAGTGAAATTTGTTGGTGAAGAAGATGGTAGTTTTGATAATAGCGACTATATACTGTTTTATGGTGAAGGACCTACAACCTATAGTGAAGAAAGTAGCACCAATATAAATTTATATACAGATAAAACCTATTACTATGTTAATATAAGTTCAGGAAATGGAAAGCGTATTCAAGCTATGCCAACAATTACAGCTGCTGCAGATATTCAAATTGATACCTTTCAAGATTATCAGTTTTATGAAGTTGACGAGTATAATCTGGCAAAACTAGGTCGTAAATGGTTTGGGGATGATTTTGATATTGAAAACCAACGCTCTTATGATTTTAATTTCCCAAACCTAGTAACTGATATTCCTGTAGATTTTAAAATTGTTGTTGGTTCTGTTTCTGAAGTCTCAACAACGATGAGAATTACTATAAATGGTAATGAAGTTTCAAATTTGGGATTAGGGATAATCACTCCAGGTACAGTTTTGGGAACTGAACGAACATATACAAATGAACAAAATATTACTTCCGATGCAATTACAGTAGCATTTGATTATAACAACAATGGCAATCCTTCAGCTAATGCGTTTTTAGACTACATTAATATTGAGGCTACAAGAAATTTAATTTATGAAGGAGGTCAATTAGTTTTTAAAAATAAAGAGGTCCTCACCACTCCAGGAATTGCAGAATACAACCTATCCAACACCTCTGGATTAGTTGAAATATGGGATATTACAGATCGCTTTAACATAAGTAATACTATAAATTCAACGAATGAAAGTTCAATAGATTTTAAAGCACAGTCGGGTGAGCAAAGAACGTATTTGGCGTTTTCTAATTCAAGTTTTTTACAACCTATAAAAGATGCGAGATCAACAGTTGCTAATCAAAATTTAAAAGGTACCATCTTTAATAATACTCAAGGAGAATTTGAAGATATTGATTATATTATTTTGTCACCAACGCAGTTTTTGTCACAAGCAGAACGTTTAGCTCAAGTCAATAGAAATCAGTATAATTTAAATGTAAAAGTCGTTGATTTACAAACGATATATAATGAATTTAGTACTGGAAGTCAAGATATTGCTGCTCTAAGAAATTTTATTAAGTACGTTTACGATAATGCCAGCACACCAAGTAAAAGATTGAAATATGTTTGTCTTTTTGGTGATGGCTCTTACGATTATAAAGATAGAGTGCGTAATAATACAAACTTAGTTCCTTCTTGGTATTCTACAAGCAGTTTTAGCCTAACAAGTTCATTGGTTTCAGATGATTTTTATGCTATGCTCGATGAAGATGAAGGTTCTATGAACAACGGTGACCGAATGGATGTTGCTATTGGCAGAATATTGGCAGAAGATGGACAACGTGCCAAGGAAATGGTAGATAAAATTAATGCATATTACCAACCAGAAGCTTATGGTAGTTGGAGAAATAATGTATTGCTTATTTCTGATGATGTCGATGCGCAATGGGAAAGAATTCTGCAAGAAACAACCGATGGCATTGGAGAGGAAATAAAAGCGGAAAATCCTTTTATGAATGTTATAAAAATTCATGCC
The DNA here is from genome assembly GCF_963975125.1 of uncultured Winogradskyella sp. GTDB lineage: Bacteria > Bacteroidota > Bacteroidia > Flavobacteriales > Flavobacteriaceae > Winogradskyella. The sequence continues at coordinate 16,917 of NZ_CAXBGB010000014.1, forward strand.
GATGCTTTTGAACAAGAATCTTCTGCTGCAGGTAATCGTTACCCTAAGGTAAACAAGGCAATTAAAGACGCTATTGAAGTAGGGGCTTTAGTGGTTAATTATTTTGGGCATGGTGGTGAGGATGGTTTAGCAAAGGAGCGTATTTTCGATAAATTTGATGCACAAGATGTTAATAATATCTGCAAATTCAATTTATTTGTAACAATAACTTGTGAATATACTAAGTTTGACGACCCAAATAGAGACACTGCTGGTGAGTTTACTTTTTGGAATAAAAATGGTGGTGCAACAGGGCTTGTTACATCAACACGTCAAATTTTTGTTACTGTTGGAGTGTCTTATAATGAAGTGTTTAATGATTATTTATTTGCTTTTAACAACAATGAATACCCTTCGGTAGCTGAAGTATTAAGAAGAACAAAAATAGACAATAGTATTGCTGGGATTACACAGAAACGATTAATATTTCTGATAGGCGATCCTGCAATGAAACTGGCATTTCCAAAACCAGATATTAAATTAACTAAAGTTAACGATGTAGATATTACACAGCCTATTGACACGCTAAAGGCTCTAAGTTACACAAAGATGGCTGGTGAAGTTGTAGATGTCAACGGTAATCTATTATCAAATTATAATGGTACACTAACGGCTACTGTTTTTGATAAACAAATAGATAGACAAACCTTAGCTAATGATGGTGTTACAGATAATAATGGTCCAATAATTTTTGACTTTACCACATTAGGTGAAGTAGTTTTTAAAGGACAAGCAAGTGTAGAGAATGGACAGTTTGAATTCGACTTTATTGTACCAAGAGATATTGGTATTCCCGTTGGCAATGGCAAAGTTAGTTTTTATTCACAAACAAGTAATCCTCTTTCAGACCAAGCTGGAGCTAATTTTGATATTGAAATTGGAAGTATTAATGAAAATGCACCAGTGGATAATATTGGGCCAGTCATCAATTTATTTATGAATGACGAGAACTTTGTTTCAGGAGGAATTACAAATGAGGCACCCAACTTATTGGCAAAGCTTCAAGATGAAAATGGTATAAATACAGCAAGTGGTATTGGTCATGATATTACCTCCATTTTAGATGGTGACGAGACCAACCCAATTGTATTAAATAATTATTACCAAGCCAATGTAGATGACTATACTAATGGAACAGTATCTTATCCTTTTAGAGATTTAGAGCCTGGTTTACACACACTCACTTTAAAAGCTTGGGATGTTTATAATAATTCTTCAACCGCAGAAATTCAGTTTATGGTGTTTGATAAAGATGAGGAGTTAGTTATAAATAACGTTTTAAATTATCCAAACCCTTTTGTGAGTTATACCGAATTTTGGTTCAATCACAATAGTGTAGAACCTTTAGATGTATCAGTACAAATATTTACGGTTTCTGGTAAATTAATTAGAACTTTAAATGGCCAAACCACAGGTGGAAGTAAATCTGTAAGTTCTCTGTCTAAAGATATTATGTGGGATGGAAGAGATGATTTTGGAGATAAAATAGGAAAAGGAGTCTATGTATATAAACTAAAAGTAAGATCTAACCGTTTAAATAAACAAGTTGAAAAGATTCAAAAACTTGTTATACTATAATAAAAAATTATATTTGCTAATGAATTAATGCTAATGCATTAGCATTAATAACTCAAAAATGAACATGAAGAAATACGCAATAACCCTTATCGCTTTTGCAACATTAAACCTAACTTTTGGTCAAGAAACTATTACATTCCCAGACCAATCCACTGTAATAACAACCGGTTTACCTTTTATGCTTATAGCACCAGACGCAAGATCCGCTTCTCTAGGAGATATGGGAGTGGCTACCTCTGTTGATGGGTTTTCACAACAATACAACCCTGCTAAATATGCCTTTTCAGAGACTAAATCTGGCATAAGTTTAAGTTACACACCTTATTTAACGAGATTGGTTAATGATATCTCATTAAGTTACGTTACTTATTTTAATAGAATAAATGAGTATAGTGCTTTTTCGGTAGGTTTTAAATATTTTTCTTTAGGTGAAATTGTATTAACCCAAGACGCTAATGATCCTGGTGTAGCTGTTAAGCCAAATGAGTTCGCAGTTGATGCCGCATACACTTTAAGATTAAGTGATCAATTCGCAATGGCTGTAGCAATGCGTTATATGAGATCTGCTTTAAGAATTGATACTATAGACCCTAATGCAAATCCAGGAAGTACTTTTGGCGCTGATATTACTGGGTATTATCAAAGCGAAGAAGAAGCTTATAATGATTTCAATGGGCGTTGGAGAGCAGGTTTTGCTATCCAAAATTTAGGGCCAAGGTTTAAATATGATGATGGAGGTAGAGAAGTCTTTCAGCCAACGAATTTAAGATTAGGTGCTGGTTTCGATTTTATCTTTGATGAGTATAGTAAGCTAGGGATAACAGCAGAAGTAACTAAATATTTAGTACCAACTCCACCATTATTAGGATTTGTGGATACAGTACAAGATGGTGATACTGAGCCAAACGGCACACAAGACCCTAACGAACCAACAATTATTACCGCAGGTCAAGATAATGATGTCAGTTTCTTAAACGGTGTTTTTCAATCTTTTGGAGATGCTCCAGGAGGTTTTAGTGAAGAATTAAGAGAATTTACATGGTCATTAGGTGCAGAATACACATATCAAGATAACTTTTCATTTAGAGCAGGTTATTTTAATGAAGCAGAAGATAAAGGAGCGCGTAAGTTTTTTGCTTTGGGTGCAGGCTTTAAGTACACCACGATTAATATCGATTTATCATATTTGTTTTCAGCATCTAAGGTGCAGAGTCCTTTAGAAAACACCTTGCGTTTTTCGCTAACATTTAATTTTGGTGATGGTGAGTATGATGAATACTAGAATAAAAAATAAATAGACAAAAAAACTATTGCTTTTTACAAAGTGCAATAGTTTTTTTGTCTAAAGTAAATGCATAATATATGAAGGTGGTTAAATTAGAAACTAGACTCGAGATCTACAACGACATTAGTGAGCTTCCAAAGCCTGTTCAAAACCTAATGGACACTGCAATAGAAGCTAGAAACAATGCCTATGCACCATATTCAAAATTTAACGTAGGAGCAGCAATTTTGTTAGACAATGATGAAGTTGTAATTGGTAGTAATCAAGAGAATGCTTGTTTCCCTTCAGGTTTATGCGCAGAACGCACAGCAATTTATTATGCTGGCGCTAGATTTCCAAGTGCTAAAGTTCAAAGAATGGTAATAACAGCATCCTCTCAAAATCAAGTTACAGATAAACCAATCCCACCATGTGGTGCTTGCCGGCAAGCTATAGCTGAATACGAAATAAGACAAGAACAACCGATTGAAATCTATTTTATGGGAGCTAAAGGGAAAGTTGTAAAATCAAATACCTTGGCCAATTTATTACCCCTACTTTTTGAAAGCTCAGTATTATAACGTTTTCGTTGTGGTTAATTTATTTATCCGTTGTTTTTTTACCAAATACTGTTTCTTCATTATTTTCTAAAGTGTTATTTTTGTTATTCGCTTGCCTCGATTTTAGATTGAGACTTTATAAAATTTGCGAAAAGCATAGTTTAAGTATTGTTTTTAAAATAACAGATTGATTAGATGCAAAAAATAACTAAAGAAGTTTACCTAAAGTGGTACGAGGATATGTATTTCTGGAGAAAGTTTGAAGACAAGCTTGCAGCAGTTTACATTCAACAAAAAGTTAGAGGTTTTCTTCACTTATATAATGGTCAAGAGGCGGTTTTAGCTGGTGCTTTACACGCCATGGATTTAACTAAGGACAAAATGATTACAGCTTATCGTAATCATGTTCAGCCAATAGGTATGGGCGTTGATCCAAAACGTGTGATGGCAGAACTATATGGCAAAGCAACAGGAACATCAAAAGGTCTTGGTGGTTCTATGCACATTTTTTCTAAAGAGCATCGTTTTTATGGAGGTCATGGTATTGTAGGTGGTCAGATTCCTTTAGGAGCTGGTATTGCATTTGGTGATAAATATCATGGCGTAGATGGAGTGACTTTATGTTGTTTTGGAGACGGTGCTGCAAGACAAGGATCTTTGCACGAAACCTTTAATCTGGCTATGCTTTGGAATTTACCAGTTGTATTTGTTTGTGAAAATAACGGTTACGCTATGGGAACTTCAGTTGAGCGTACTGCAAATCATACCGATATCTGGAAACTAGGTCGAGGCTATGAAATGCCATCTGGTCCTGTGGATGGAATGAACCCTATTAAAGTAGCAGAGGCATTTGATGAAGCCATAACACGTGCAAGAAATGGAGGTGGGCCATCTTTTTTAGAAGTAAAAACGTACCGTTACAGAGGGCATTCAATGTCAGATGCACAGCATTATAGAACAAAATACGAAGTAGAAGAATACAAGAAAATAGATCCTATTACGCAAGTAAAGGACATTATTCTTGAAAATAAATATGCTACTGAAGAAGAACTTAAAGAAATTGATAAACGTGTAAAAGCTGGTGTTGCAGAATGTGAGAAATTCGCGGAAGAATCTCCATATCCAGAAAAGAACGTTATGTATGATGTAGTATACGAGCAAGAAGATTATCCATTTATAGATCATAAAATTAAGTAAGCTATGGCAGAAGTAATTAACATGCCGCGTTTAAGCGATACAATGGAAGAAGGAACAGTAGCTTCTTGGTTGAAAAAAGTAGGTGATAAGATAGAAGAAGGCGATATTTTAGCTGAGATTGAAACTGATAAAGCAACAATGGAGTTCGAATCCTTTAATGAGGGAACATTGTTACATATCGGTATTCCAGAAGGTGAAACTGCCAAAGTTGATACACTTTTAGCGATTATTGGTGAAGAAGGAGAAGATATTTCTAGTCTATTGAATGACAGTGTTGAAGTTGAAAAATTAGATGTAATTAAAGAAGTTGAAGATACTAAATCAGATATTTCTGATGTTGATTTTGAAGCTAGCTCTAAGACAGAACTTCCAGAGGGTGTTATAGTGGTAACTATGCCACGCCTTAGTGATACCATGGAAGAAGGAACTGTTGCAACCTGGTTAAAGAAGGTAGGAGAAGAGGTCGAAGAAGGAGATATCTTAGCTGAGATTGAAACTGATAAAGCTACCATGGAGTTTGAATCCTTTCAATCTGGTACGCTATTACACATTGGATTAAAAGAAGGAGAAACTGCTAAAGTAGATTCTTTGTTAGCCATTATTGGGCCAAAAGGAACAGATGTTTCAGGAGTAGCTAAAAACTTTAAAGCTGAGGTTGGAGAGGCTAAGCCAGAGCCTAAAAAAGTAGCATCGAAAACTGAAACTAAAAAATTAGAATCTAAGAAAGAGACGACTAAGGGTTCGAATTCAAATTCGGCTTCAGATTCTGGACGAATCTTTGCTTCACCTTTAGCCAAGAAAATGGCTGAGGAAAAAGGAATCAACTTAGGTCAAGTTAATGGTTCTGGTGAAAACGGAAGAATTGTAAAGAAAGATATAGAAAATTTCACTCCATCTGCTCAATCCGCATCAGTTGGTAAATTTTTACCATCAGGTCAAGAAAATTTTGATGAAGTACCAAATTCTAACATGCGTAAGGCTATTGCTAAAAACTTAGCAAAGTCTAAATTTACAGCACCACATTATTATCTAAATGTGGAATTTGACATGGAAAATGCGATGGCATTTAGAATACAATATAATTCATTACCAGATACAAAAATTTCGTATAACGATATAATTGTAAAGGCTTGTGCTTTAGCATTAAAACAGCATCCGCAAGTTAATTCACAATGGTTTGATGATAGAATGCAATTAAACAATCACGTACATATTGGTGTTGCAGTTGCAGTGCCAGACGGATTATTAGTGCCTGTTGTTAAATTTGCCAATGAGCAAAGCTTAACACAAATTGGTTCAGCAGTTAGAGAATATGCTGGTAAAGCAAGAAACAAGAAATTGTCACTAGACGAAATGGAAGGTAGCACGTTTACGGTTTCTAATTTAGGAATGTTTGGCATCGATAGCTTTACTTCTATTATCAATCAACCAAATTCTGCAATTTTATCTGTTGGTGCAATTGTTTCAAAACCTGTTGTTAAGAATGGTACAGTTGTACCAGGTAATACAATGAAGCTAACATTAGCTTGCGATCACAGAACAGTAGATGGCGCTACAGGAGCACAATTTCTTCAGACATTGAAAGGATATATTGAGAACCCTGTGACGATGTTGGTATAATTAAGATTTGTCTTTCTGAATTTAATACAGAATCTTTTATATTAAAATTCTGTTTCATTAATTTGAAACAGGATTTTTTTATCTTTAAACTCAAATAAATATAACATGAAAAAAATACTTCCAATACTTATATTCGCTTTACTAATTGCATGCTCTGTTAAACAAAAGGCAGCAGATGGAGAAAAAGGAAAAGATGGTACTAGTTCAGTGCCAGAAATTACTCAGCAAGATATTAAAATTAGCATGGAGTATTTAGCTTCAGATGAATTGGCAGGAAGAGCAACAGGAACTGAAGGGATAGAGAAAGCTGCCGTTTTTATAGAAAACTATTTTAAGAAAAATAATATAAAGTCTTATTATGAAACCTATAGAGATGATTTTGAATTTAAAAACAGTAGAAGTTCTAATCCAGAAGAAGTTATAAAAGGATTCAATATTATCGGAGTTGTAGAAGGTAATGACCCAAAATTAAAAAATGAATTTATCATTTTAGGAGGCCATTACGATCATATAGGATTTGGAAAAGAAGTTAATGGAGATAAGATTGCAAATGGTGCTAATGATGATGCTTCTGGTACAATTGCTGCTATGGAATTTGGTAAATACTTCGCGAAATCTAAAACTAACAAACGTAGTATTTTAATTACACTGTATTCTGCAGAAGAAATGGGCTTAAGAGGTTCGGGTCATTTAGCAGAACGTTTAAAGGCTGAGGGATTAAATGCTTATACCATGATAAATTTTGAAATGATTGGTGTACCAAGAGCTTCAGATAAGTCAATGGCTTATATGAGTGGCTACGAACGTTCTAATTTTGCTGAAACTCTAAATAAATATGCAGATGAAGAAGTTGTTGGTTTTTTTCCTAAAGCTAAAGAATTCAATCTATTTATGAGGTCAGATAATTTTCCATTCTTTAAAGAATTGAATATGCCTGCCCATGCTATTTCTACATTCGATTTTACCAATTTCGATTATTATCATCATGTAGATGATGAAGCAGATAAAATGGATTATGGACACATGGCAAGTTTTATCAATAAAATGATTCCTGCTCTAGAAGGTATGATGAATGCACCAACAAAAGAAGTTGCGTTAAAAGATGAGTAAAAACATAATTATTACAGGGACAAGTAGAGGAATTGGGTTTGAGCTCGTTCACTTATTTGCAAATCAAGGACATAATGTTTTAGCATTATCTAGAAATGCGCAACCCGTAAACAATTTGCATTTTGAAAATATAACCTCGTTAACATTCGATTTATGTAAACAAGAAGACTATAAAAAAGTCGTAAAATTTATTATGGAAGATTGGAATCATGTTGATGTTTTGATAAATAATGCAGGGACTTTATTAAACAAACCATTTGCTCATACCACGTTCCAAGATTTTGAAAACGTCTATAAAACCAATGTGTTTGGAGTGTCAGAAATGACTCGAGTGGTATTACCATTTATGAAACAAAATAGCCATGTTGTAACTATTAGTTCTATGGGAGGAATTCAAGGCAGTATGAAATTCCCAGGACTTTCTGCATATAGTTCTAGTAAAGGTGCTGTAATTACACTTATAGAATTATTGGCAGAAGAATACAAAGAAACTGGGCCACAATTTAATGTCTTGGCATTAGGAGCTGTACAGACGGAAATGTTAAAAGAGGCTTTTCCAGATTATCAGGCTCCAACAACGGCTTTAGAAATGGCAACCTATATTCATAATTTTGCATTAACCGGAAATAAGTTTTACAACGGTAAAGTATTACAAGTTTCAAATTCGACCCCTTAATGCCAAAATACAAGTGTATTATTTTCGATTGTGACGGTGTATTGGTCGATAGTGAACCTCTAGGAAACCAAGTTATGGTTGATATGGCTAAAGAATTAGGAGCAGCTATTGATTTAGACTATGCCTATAAATACTTTAAAGGAAATTCCCTCAAAAATTGTATTATTCAGATTTCGAAATTAATAGATGCCGAGATCTCTTCAAATTTTTAAAATGAATACCGAGCACGTTCTTTCGAAAAATTTAAAAACGAAATAAAGCCAGTTGAAGGGATTCTAGAAGTTATAAAAAACTTAAAGATTCCTTTCTGTGTCGCTTCAAGCGGTCCAGAAAATAAAATAAAATTCAACTTAGAATTAACAGGTTTGCTACCTCATTTTAAATCTAAAATATTTAGCTGTTATACTATTCAAAAGTGGAAACCAGATCCAGCAGTTTTTTTATGGGCTGCTAAAACCATGGGTTTTAAACCTTCAGAATGTGTTGTAATCGAAGATAGTCCTATTGGTGTAAATGCTGCAATTAACGGTGGCTTTGATGTTTTTGGCTTTACTACACACGATTTTAATGAAGAACTACAAGAAAGAGCCACAAAAACATTCTATAGCATGTTAAAGTTGCCTGAGTTATTAGAATGATAAAGCTAATTTCAATATTTATAAAAAACATGCATTATGATTAAAGAATTAAACAATTGTAAATCTTTCTTTTTTGCAACCTTCTTATACTGTTTCTTAGTAAGTGTATTCATAGTCTGAGTTTTGAGCGTGTAGAATTTATTGTTGGATTGGGATTCAAAGAAAAAACAACGCTGTTGCAGTTGCCAATTACGTATCTAGTCACTCTAAGTTTTCTAGAGCTTCAGCAGAATTAATGACTATGATGACAGAAAGCGAGTTTTTCTATTGAGGTTTTTGCGATTTTGTGGCTAAGAAGAACGAATTTTTGGTGATTGAAGAAGAGCCATCTCAAGATGTGGTATAGCAATTGACCACGTATAGAGATGCATTAGGTTAAACAAGTTTGAGTCGAATTTAGGGAGGCATACATCCATCAGTAGATGACATTCCTGGTCAATTTATCGGACAGACTGTAGAAGAATAAGCTTTTAATTATTTTTAGACGTTCTTTTTAATGTTTATAAACCAACTGATAAAAATGTTATATATTCTAATCCCACAACAATCAGAAAGCTTTTTATTACTACCAATACAACTATAGATAATGTAATGGATGCTTTTAATATTAGAGTACGTAAAATTTATATCAATAGCAGAAGCTATAATGATCTTAATAAGATAACGTCTATAAAGTTAAACTCTACAGCAGCTGGCTTATATATGTTAAGTGTTAATGGAAATTCTGAAATGATTGTGGTAAAGGATTAATATTTTAAATAATAACATTTAGTTTTGCAATAATGCAGGCATCACTTTTAGATTTTATTCCTTCTGAAGCTCATTCTATGATTAAAGCCATATTGGCTAATGATAATCTGGTCGTTAAAGTTAAAAACGAACGCAAAACTAAACATGGAGATTACAGGCAATTATCAAATGGCAAGCATCAAATTACCATAAACTCTAATTTAAATACCTATCGTTTTTTAATTACACTAATTCATGAAATCGCACATTTTGAAGCTTATAAAAAGTTTGGGCGTTTTATAAAACCTCATGGAATTGAATGGAAGCAAACCTTTCAGCATTTAATGTTGCCATTTTTGCGTCCAGAAATATTTCCTTTAGAATTATTACCACTTTTAGCAAATCACTTTAAAAACCCAAAAGCATCTAGCGATACAGATGCAAATTTAGCATTAGCCTTAAAGCAGTTTAACGAAACAAATGATAAGACGTATATTTTTGAAGTGCCTTGTGGTAAAGCGTTTAAACTATATAATGGAAGAGTCTTTAAACAAGGCAAACAAAGAAGAAAACGTTTTGAATGTGTGGAAGTTAAAACAGGTAAGTTATATTTGTTTAATCCTAATGCTGAGGTAGAATTATTGGAACAATAATTCCATTTCATGAAAACCTCATAAAACTGAGGATATAACTTAATTTGATTCCTATTCTCATGGGAATAGAAAAATAAAAATTTTTCAATGAAAAATAAAAATTATTACGCCATACTAATGGCAGGTGGAGTAGGATCAAGATTTTGGCCAGTAAGTACTCAAGATTTTCCAAAGCAGTTTCACGATATGTTGGGAACCGGAGACACTTTAATTCAAAAAACATTTAATCGTTTAGCGAATCTTATTCCTGAAGAAAACATATTCATACTAACCAACGAGCGTTACAACGATTTAGTGTTTGAGCAGTTACCAAGAGTTACAAAACGACAAGTGGTGTTAGAACCAGCGATGCGTAATACAGCTCCTTGTATTTTGTATGCCGCTTTAAAAATTCAGAAAGAAAATGAAGATGCTGTAATGATTGTGGCTCCAAGCGATCATTGGATAGAGGATGAAGAAGCATTTTCTAATAATGTAGAAACAGCTTTTGATTATTGTGGGACAAATGATGCGTTAATGACATTAGGTATCACTCCTACATTTCCTAACACTGGTTATGGTTATATAGAATATGATAAATCTGCGGCTACCCAAATAAAAGCGGTAAATCAGTTTAGGGAAAAGCCCGATTATGAAACTGCAAAGTCATTTATAAATCAAGGTAATTTTTTATGGAATGCTGGTATTTTTATGTGGAGTGCCAAGGCTGTGATTTCAGCCTTCAAAAATAACCAGCCTCAATTATTTGAATTGCTTGAATGTGGTTGTAATGTTTACAACACAGAATTTGAAGATGATTTTATTAGAGATAATTATGGAAAAGCAGAGAACATATCTATAGACTATGCTATAATGGAAAAAAGCAAAAATGTCTATGTGATACCTGCAACTTTCGATTGGAACGACCTAGGAACTTGGGGAAGTTTATATGATAAATTAGATAAAGACGAAAACAGTAATGCCGTTGTAAATTCTAAGACCTTATTAGAAGATGCTTCTGGCAATATGATACGATCTAAAGAAGGCAAGATTGTCGTTGTAGATGGACTAAAAGATTACATCATTGTAGATAAAGACGAAGTTTTACTTATCTTTCCTAAAGCAAAAGAGCAAGATATTAAAAAAGTACTTCAAAATGTAAAAGCCAATTTTGGAGAAGAATATGGTTAATTATGAGTGACGAGAGTAAATTTAATTTTTCTGAAGAAGAGCAGCAAAAGCAGTTAGATAAAGATAAAGCTGTAGAAGAAAAAAAGGAAGCCGTAAGGACAGATGCTAAAGGTTTATTTGCAAGTATAAAGACATTTTTAAGTGAGCTTCTCGATTTTAGACATGATACGGATAGAGATGCAACCGTTGAAGCGATTAAGAATGATATTTCTTTTAAAGGTGCAACAGCTTGGATTTTAATCTGTTCTATTTTTGTAGCTTCAGTTGGTTTAAATGCAGATTCTACTGCTGTAGTTATCGGAGCCATGTTAATCTCTCCTTTAATGGGACCGATCCTTGGGATTGGTATGTCTATAGCAATTAATGATGTTGATACTTTAAAGAAATCATTAATAAACTTGGTAACCATGATTGTACTAAGTCTATTAACAGCTTTTTTATTTTTTAAAATTTTCCCTCTCAGTGAAGATACATCAGAGCTTTTAGGACGTGTAAAACCAGATATTAGAGATGTGTTGATTGCTTTTTTTGGTGGTTTAGCATTAATTATTGCACGCACTAAAAAAGGAACAATTGCTTCGGTGATTTTCGGAGTTGCGATTGCTACAGCTTTAATGCCACCTTTATGTACAGCAGGTTATGGTTTGGCTAAAGGTAATTGGCAATATTTTTGGGGTGCCATGTACTTATTTACTATTAACACCATTTTTATAGCAATAGCTACTTTTTTAGTATTAAAAATTTTACGTTTTCCAATGCTAAAGTATGCTAACTCAGCTAAGAGAAAGCGCATCGGAAGAATAGCATCTTTATTAGCAATAGTTGTAATGATACCAGCTATATTAACTTTTATTGATGTATTGCGTGAAAGTACTTTTGAGCGAGATGCTAAAGCTTTTATTAAAAAAGAGCTTTCCTCATTGCCAAATGCTAATTATATAAAAAAGAATGCGACATATAATTACGAGCCTAAAGGAGAATCTATTATAGAGTTAATTCCTTTTGGAAATGATGAGATTTCTAATGATACAAAGAAATTTTTAGAGCAGCGATTTTTAGATTATTCTGCCTTAGCTAATACGAAACTGTATGTCAATCAAATTAAAAATAGAGCTATTAATAATCTGGAATATATGGAAGAGTTGCGTTCTCGAGATTCTTTAGATTTACTAACTCAAAGTCAAAAAATATCTTTTTTAGAAGATCGTGTACGCAGACTTACTAGATTAGAGCGTGATCAAATACCATTTGATGAATTAACAAAAGAAATTAAAATAAATTATGATAAGCTAGAGCAAATATCATTTTCTAATGAAATAAAATCCAATTTCACAACTCTAGATACTATGAAGGTGTTTAATATTAAATGGGTAGATTCTTTAGTAACAGATGAGTCTATAGCAAAAGACAGAAAAAGACTTGAAGCTTTTATAAAAGAAAGATTAGATTTAGATACATTGGTAATTAGAAGTATAAATTAGATTTTACTGATTTTCTTCAATATACATTTTACGCACTTTTTTAAATAATTCTGAAGAATATACAAAGTCAGTTACGACTTCATTGTCGGTTTTAAATATGGTTTCTTTAGAGCCTTCCCATGCTTTTAAGCCATCTTTTAGAAAGACAATTTTTTCTCCGATCTCCATAACAGAATTCATGTCGTGAGAGTTAATTACAGTAGTTATATTAAACTCATCTGTAATTTCTTGTATCAAATTGTCAATAACAATTGCCGTTTTTGGATCTAAGCCAGAGTTAGGCTCGTCACAGAATAAATACTTAGGGTTGTTTACAATAGCTCTCGCTATTGCAACTCTTTTTTGCATACCACCAGAAGCTTCACTTGGCCTTTTATTATGAGCGTTTTCTAGATTAACACGGTTAAGAACCACATTAACTCTATCCTCCATTTCGCTCTTACTTTGTTTTGTAAACATGCGTAAAGGGAACATTACATTTTCTGCAATAGTCATAGAGTCAAATAAAGCACTACCTTGAAAGACCATCCCTATTTTTGCACGTAAATCTCTTTTTTCATTAGTGCTTAACTGGCTGAATATTTTGCCGTCATAAGAGATTGAGCCTTGTTCATATTCAAATAAACCTAGTAAACATTTTAAAAATACAGTTTTACCAGAACCACTCTGACCAATAATTAAATTGGTTTTACCTTTTTCAAAAGAGGTTGTTATACCTTTAAGAATATGGGCATCTCCAAACGATTTATGTAAATCCTTAACTTCTATCATTAGCCTAGTAATAAACTGGTTAGTAAAAAGTTTAACAGAATTATCATAACACTAGTCCAAACAAAAGAAGTTGTGCTGGCCTTACCGACTTCTAGAGCGCCACCTTTCATAAAATATCCATAGAACGACGGAACTGTTGCCAAAATAAATGCAAATACCAATGTTTTTATAAAAGCATAAGCGATATGAAAAGGTATAAAATCAGTTTGAATCCCTTCAATATAATCTTCTAAAGTGCCATAACCACCATAAACAGCAGCTGCCAATCCACCAAGCACACCAAGAAACATGGCTATGGAAATAACAAAAGGATATAACGTTAATGCAATAAATTTAGGAAACACCAAATAGTTTATAGCATTAATTCCCATAACTTCCAAAGCATCAATCTGCTCTGTAACACGCATAGTACCGATACTAGATGTAATATAAGAACCCACTTTACCAGCCATAATTATAGAAATAAAAGTTGGTGCAAATTCTAATATAATAGATTGGCGTGTTGCAAAACCAACTAAATATTTCGGAATTAAAGGATTACTTATATTCAAAGACGTTTGTATAGCAACAACACCTCCAACAAAAAATGCGATGAATGCAACAATACCCAATGACCCAATGATGAGGTCATCGATGTCTTTAAAAATTAAAGTTTTCATCACAGACCATTTTGTTGGTTTGCGAAAAATATCTTTAATCATTATAAAGTATGCGCCAATATTGTGAAGGTACTTCATGTGAGACTTTGATAATGCTAAAGTATAAAAAATGATTAGTTTATTACTGTTAATTTAAATTAAGATAGGCTAAAATCCGTATTTTTGATACTCAATAGAATCAGTTATACATCATGAAAAAAATCTTCTCTATAATCGTATTAGTATTAATATTTGCTTCTTGTAGATCTCAGAATAAAACAATGACCTCTCAGGAAAAAGCAGATTATTCTAAACCTAAATTAGTGGTTGGCATAGTCGTCGATCAGATGCGCTATGATTATTTAACTCGTTTTGAATCTAAATTTGGTGAAGGAGGTTTTAAACGTATGATGCGCGAAGGCTTTAATTGTAAGAACAATCATTTTAACTATGTGCCAACCTATACTGGTCCAGGTCATGCATCTGTTTACACTGGTACCACACCTAAATATAATGGTATAATAGGGAATAATTGGTATGATAAAGTATCAAAAGAAATGGTGTATTGCGCAGGTGATGAAAACGTGAGTCCTATTGGTACTGAAGATGATGCAGGTAAAATGTCACCACACAGAATGCAAACCACAACGTTTAGTGATGAGAATAGGTTATTTACACAAATGCAAGGTAAGACCATCGGAATTTCATTAAAAGATAGAGGTGCTATTTTACCAGCAGGTCATACTGCCAATGCTGCATATTGGTTTCATGGGATGGAAGAAGGATCTTGGATTTCGAGTTCTTTTTATATGAACGAATTGCCAAAATGGGTCAAAGATTTTAATACTTCAGATGCAACAGAATCTTATTTAAAAGTTTGGAATACCCTATATGATATTTCAACATATACAGAAAGTGTAAGTGATGAAAACACTTTTGAAGGTGGATTTGGTGGAAAGGACAAAGCTACATTTCCATACGATTTAAAAGCATTGAGTAAAGACAATCGCGGTTTTGATATTATAAAAGCAACTCCTTACGGAAATAGTTTAACTGCAGATTTTGCTATGGCTGCGATTAAAGCAGAAAGTTTAGGTAAAGATGCTATTACTGATGTGTTAACTGTAAGTTTTTCTAGCACAGATTACATAGGTCATAATTTTGGTGTTAATTCAAAAGAAATTGAAGATACATATTTACGATTAGATAAAGACTTAGAACGCTTCTTTAAGTACCTAGATGCAACAGTTGGAGAAGGAGAATATACGGTGTTTTTAACCGCAGATCATGGAGCTATTGATGTGCCAAATTATTTAAAAAGTGTGAGAATACCTGCTGGTTATTTAGATAATAGGGCTACCAAAAGCAGGTTTGATAAATTTCTTATAAAGCATTATAAAAATTCTGGGATAGTTGAAAACGTGAGCAATAATCAGATTTTTTTAAACCGTAAGTTTATTGATAGTATTGGTCTTAACATAAATGACGTTCAAGAACGTATAGTGAATGAACTCATTGGTTATAAAAATATAGATAAAGTATTTTCAGCATATACAATGACGACTACAAGTTTCACAACTGGCATTGAGTCATTGCTTCAAAACGGTTATAGTCAAAAACGTTCTGGTGATATTATTATAGTACCAGATACAAATTACATTTCTTATGGTAGTACAGGCTCTACACATGGCAGTGGTTTAAACCATGATACACACGTACCATTGTTATTCTTCGGAAAAGGTGTAAAGCATGGTGAAACACTTGATAAAACGGTGATACCAGATATTGCGCCAACTATTTCTGCACTTTTAGGGATTAGTTTCCCTAATTCTACTACTGGTAAGCCTTTGGGATTTGTTTTAGATTAAGAGAACTTATTCAAAATCCCTCTCCAACGCAAATCTCTAATAAACTTGCCTTCAGCTTTAGAAACCAAGAATTCAGTAGTATTAGATTTAGCTCTAAAGTAGCCAGACATATAGTCTTTAAACAATCTAAAACTTCCTTTTTTGTAAGCCAGTTTTAATGCAGAGATTAATGTAATCCAAAACCCATAACGCATTTTGTACATCGCTTCACCTTGTAGATGTTTTGAAGCCTTATTATAAGATTGACCAGTTGGTTTAAGATGTTTTACATGCAAAGATTTATCAGTAAGAATTTCCCAACCGTGATATTTTGCTAACAATTCATCAACTGTGTCCCAACCCATTGAAGCTTTTAATTTTCCTATTTGATTAAAGCAATCTTTCCTATAGGCTTTTAATGCACCTCTAATATGATCTTTGTTGGTTAAATTCTCTAAAACCCAATCACTATCTTTTTTTATATAACAAAAACCAGAAGCCATGCCTAGCTTTTCATTAGCATTAAAATGAGTAGTTATTTGTTCTAAATAATTATTCGGAAAAATAAGGTCGGCATCAAACTTGCAGATGATGCTATAATTATCATCCAATGTATCTAAGCCTTTGTTAAATGCATTAATAATTTTAGAACCTGGTAAATGTAGGTCTGAAGATTGAATATTTACAATGGTAATCCAAGGGTATTTTGAAGCATAACCCTCAATTATTGTTTGTGTGTTGTCACTAGAGTTATCATTAACTACAACTAGTTTTTTTGGCAACAGCGTTTGCTCAACTATAGATTGCAAAGTTTTACCAATGAAATCCTCTTCGTTATGTGCAGGAATAACAATATAAATGTTCAAAATTGAAATCTATTTATTCAAAGTTAAACTCTTTCAGCGTAAACAATATAATATCTTGGAGTAACCTGTCTTAGAAGTGGTCTAAATCCTATTTTCTTAACAGGATTAGTCCATTTTTGGCTATCCTTTATTATCCATCCTGTTTTCTCTAAGAGCCAATCTAGTTGCCAGTATTCAAACTCGTGGTAATGTCTATCTAACATGTCAGTTTTACTTCTGTACGCGGAAGAAAACCAAAGTTTTAAAGGAATACTTAGAACTAGTTTATTGCACTTAATTGATTTCAAAACCTCATAAGGTGATAATAAGTGCTCGAAAATTTCGAAAGCTGTTACGACCTTTGCAGGTGAGTTGATTATTGCAGAATGATCTTCGTCCAAATCTTCTCCAGTAGTATTCTCAATAGTATAACCTTCAGAAATCATGATTTTAGAAAACGGATTTTTAACACCTAAATCTAAAATAGATTCTGATGTATTGATATGCTTTTTTAAAAATTCTAAAGTATGACTGAAGCGCTTATCTGGATATGTTTTTTCGTACATATTTATTTCCCTAGATATTGGGAATCTGTTTGGTTAATACTGATAAACAATCGCATTAATATTCATACCAGCACCAACACTAGCAAAAATAATAACATCTCCTTTATGAATACTTTGGTTTTCTAGTTTCCTTTTTAATATCAGGTCATACAATGTTGGTACGGTTGCAACACTAGAGTTTCCGAGTGTATTAATTGTCATTGGCATAATACCATCTGGCATGTCCATATCGTACAGTTTGTAAAAACGTTTTACTATAGCGTCGTCCATTTTTTCATTCGCCTGATGAATCAATATTTTTTTGACATCTTTTATTGAAACACCACTTTTATCTAAACACGATTTTAGTGCTATTGGTACATTGGTCAATGCAAATTCATAAATCTTACGACCATACATTTTAATGTATTTACGTTGATCTGTAATTTCTAGGTTATTTGTTTCGCCAAAGTATATAAAATGTGCTTCGTCTAAAGTAAAGGTAGCAGTTTCATGAGCTAGAATTCCCCCTTTCTCATTGCTTTCTTCAATGATAATTGCGCCAGCACCATCACTATAAATCATAGAATCTCTATCGTGTTTATCAATAACACGAGATAAGGTTTCTGAACCAATAACTAAACAACGTTTCGCAATGCCAGAAGCGATAAAGGCTTTGGCTTGTATAACTCCTTCAATCCAACCAGGACAACCAAAAAGTAAATCGTAACCAACACATTTTGGATTTTCAATTTTCAATAAATGTTTAACACGAGATGCAATACTTGGTACTGTGTCACTTTGTTCTGCATTGTGTTTTACATCACCATAATTGTGTGCAACAATGATATAATTAATACTTTCTTTATCAATTTTAGCATCTTCAATAGCTTTTTGAGCCGCATAAAATGCGATATCAGAATTTAATAATTCGTCTTTAACATAACGTCTTTCTTGTATACCAGTGATGGCTTTAAATTTTTCTACAATAATCTCATTTGAGCTATTTATAGTTGATCCATCAGCATTTAAAAATTCATGATTATAAAAATCTTCATTCTTTTCAATAATACTTGGTATATAACTTCCCGTTCCTGTAATTTTAATACTCATTGTTATTTTAAATCAATTTCATTGTTGCGAAATTACTGAATAATAAAGAGTTTTTATTGTTTTGAGCTTTTGAACCCTTCATTTTTACCGAATTCGTAATAATATAGTGCTTATAATTTATAAAACAGAAAATAAGCATTCATTTAGAGAGCCTTTTTAAGGTATCATTTAATTTTATTATGCATCCATATAATTTTCTATTGGAGCGCAACTACAAATTAAGTTTCTGTCACCATAAGCGTCATCGACACGTCTTACGCTAGGCCAAAACTTATTATCTCTCACATACTCTAACGGAAATGCAGCAACCTCTCTAGTATATGGTAATAACCATTCATCGGAAGTTAGCATACCCATTGTATGTGGTGCATTTTTTAATACATTATTTGGCTCATCTTTTGTAGCGTTATCGATTTCTTTTCTAATTGATATCATAGCATCACAAAAACGATCCATTTCTGCTTTATTTTCACTTTCTGTTGGTTCAATCATCATAGTGCCAGCTACAGGGAAAGATACTGTTGGTGCATGAAAACCATAATCCATAAGTCGTTTGGCGATATCTGTAACCTCTATGCCGTTAGCTTTAAAATCGCGACAATCAATAATCATTTCGTGAGCAGCTCTTCCGTTTTCACCAGTATATAATGTTGGGTAAAAACCTTTTAAACGTTCTTTAATATAATTTGCATTTAATATAGCTGTTTCTGTAGATTGTTTCAAACCTTTTGCACCTAACATTTTAATATAGCCATAAGAAATAATGCAAGCAAGAGAAGATCCGAATGGTGCAGCAGAAATTGCAGTAATAGCTTTGTCGCCACCAGTTGCAATTACTGGGTTTCCGGGTAAAAAGGGTACTAATTGTTTAGCAACACAGATTGGGCCAACACCTGGTCCACCACCTCCATGAGGAATAGCAAATGTTTTATGTAAGTTAAGATGGCATACATCTGCACCGATATTTCCTGGATTTGTTAATCCGACCTGAGCATTCATATTGGCACCATCCATATAGACTTGGCCACCATTATTATGAATGATTTGTGTAATTTCTTTTATTGCAGATTCATAGACTCCATGAGTAGAAGGATAAGTAACCATTAAAGCTGCTAAATTGTCTTTATGTAGCTCAGCTTTTTCTCTTAAATCATCAATATCAATGTTACCATTGTTAGATGCCTTTGTAACAACGACCTTCATACCAGCCATTACTGCACTTGCAGGGTTTGTTCCGTGTGCGGACGACGGAATTAAACAAATATTTCTGTGGTTATCATTACGAGATTCGTGATATGCCTTTATAACCATAAGACCTGCGAATTCTCCTTGCGCACCAGAGTTTGGTTGTAACGATGTACCTTCAAAACCGGTAATCTCTGTTAACTGTTCTTCTAATGATTTTAGCATGGTTGTATATCCTTGTGCTTGCTTTATAGGAACAAAAGGGTGAATATTTCCCCAACTACTCCAACTTAATGGAAGCATTTCTGAAGCAGCATTTAATTTCATTGTACAAGAGCCCAATGAAATCATAGAGTGATTCAACGCTAAATCTTTACGTTCTAAACGTTTGATGTATCTCATCAACTCTGTTTCTGAATGATATTTGTTAAAAACATCAAAACTTAAAAAGTTTGATTGACGTTGTAATTCGTTTTGAATGGTTTTAGTTTCAGAAATTGATATAATCTTATCTGTTGTTTTTCCTGTTACGATTTCAAAAATTGAAATAATATCATTTAAGTCTGAAATTGTAGTCGTTTCATTTATCGAAATGGTTACAGTTTCAGCATTAGGATAGTAGAAGTTGATTTCTTGTTTTTCGGCTTCGGTATTTACTTTTTTAGCATCTGCTTTAATTTGAAGTGTATCAAAGTAATTTGAATTTATTTGTTCTAAGTCTAAGCTCTTTAAAGCATTTGCCAGTGTAGAAGCAGAATTGTTTACTTTATTGGCAATAAACTCTAGTCCTTTTGGACCATGATATACAGCATACATTCCTGCCATAACAGCAAGCAAAACTTGTGCTGTGCAAATATTAGATGTTGCTTTATCTCTTTTAATATGTTGCTCGCGTGTTTGCAAGGCCATACGTAATGCTCTGTTGCCATTAGTGTCTTTGGTTACACCTATAATACGACCTGGTACATCACGTTTGTAGGTCTCTTTTGTTGCAAAATATGCTGCGTGTGGTCCGCCATAACCCATAGGAATACCAAAACGTTGGGTGGTACCAACAACGACATCAGCACCAAATTTTCCTGGAGCTTCAAGTTTAATTAAACTTAAGATATCTGCAGCGACAGCAACTTTGATTCTCGATGCACTTGCTTTTTCTATGAATGTTTTAATATCTGTAATCTGCCCATCTTTCCCTGGGTATTGTAAAATAGCGCCAAAGAACTCTTTGGTAAAATTAAATTTAGATTCGTTACCAACTACTAACTCAATTCCAATAGGATTTGCTCTGGTTTCTAATAGAGATAATGTTTGTGGTAAAATAGTATCAGAAACAAAGAATTTATTAATTCCGGCTTTCTTTTGGTCACGCTCTCTAACAGCAAATAATAGACTCATGGCTTCAGCTGCGGCAGTACTTTCATCTAAAAGCGATGCGTTGGCAATTTCCATTCCTGTTAAATCGATAACCATAGTTTGAAAATTTAACAACGCTTCTAAGCGACCTTGTGCAATCTCTGCTTGGTATGGTGTATATGCTGTGTACCAACCTGGGTTTTCTAAAATATTACGCTGAATTACGGCAGGCAAATTAGAAGGATGATAGCCTAAGCCTATGAAAGATTTAAATTCTTTATTGAGTTTAGAAAGCTCATAGATATGATTTAAATACTCTTGCTCGCTCATAGCAGGTGCTAAATCTAATTCGTTTTTAAGACGAATATCATCAGGTACAGTTTCATAAACTAATTGTTCAATATTTGCAACACTAATAGTGTTTAGCATGGCTTTTTTTTCTTGTAAATTTGGGCCAATATGTCTAAGTGCAAAAGAGGTCGTATTCATTAAAAATTTAGTGTTTATTTAGTTTTGCAAAAATACATAATTCACATTTTTATTAAGTTAATGAAAACTAAAGTTTTTAACCATAACAAAGGGTTATTAACACAATGCTTATTTTTGTATTGTGAATTTATTTAAACGCATTCTTAATTTTTATATCAATAGCAGTATTCATGTAGCGTTGGCAGTGTATGCTTTGACATGGGTGACACTGATTCAGTTTGGATTGGATTATAATGAAGACGTTCTGTGTTTTGTGTTTTTTGCGACGATAACTGGCTATAATTTTATAAAATATTTTGGGGTTGCAAAATTTCATCACCGTAGTTTAACAGGTTGGTTAAAAGTAATTCAGCTGTTTTCTTTGATTGCATTTGTTGTAATGAGTTATTATGCTTACCATCTTATGGCTAATACGCTTTTAATTCTTTCAGTATTTGGTCTTATTACCTTTTTATATGCGATTCCATTATTGCCAATGAAGTATTTTAGAGATGATCAGAGAAATTTAAGAGAAATAAGTGGATTTAAAATATATGTAATTGCGCTTGTTTGGGCATTTACTACAGTGCTTTTACCATTGATTGATAATGGTTTTAATATAAGTAATGATGTAATAATTACAAGTATTCAGAGATTTATTTTTGTAATTGTGCTGATGCTGCCTTTTGAAATTAGAGATCTAAATTACGATAATTTAAAACTTGCTACCATACCACAAAAGATCGGAATAAAAAACACGAAAACTATTGGTGTTTTGCTATTGGTGTTGTTTTTTGTGCTGGAATATTTTAAGGACGAATGGACTAGTGATTCTGTGCTCTCAACACTAATAGTAGGATTTGTAACGCTTTTTTTGTTAATTTTTTCTAAGAAATCCCAATCGAAATACTATAGTGCCTTTTGGGTAGAGAGCGTGCCAATAGTTTGGCTAATTATATTATTGATGCTTGGTTAATTCTTTTTCGAACTGTTCTTTAAGTTTTTTACGTTCATCTTTCTTCATGCATTTTACTTCTGCTTTTTCTATAGCATCCGTAAGCTTATTGTTGTTCTTAGAATAGGTTTTTGTAAATCTACACCAAGATAAACGGATACCTAGTTTAAGACGATCCCATCTGGTAGATTCACCATATTGTGTTTTGTCACAAATATGTTTTGCTTCATCACAGCTTACAAATAAAAAACTTTTCTTCATTTTGTTGTTCCGTTATTATGGAATATTTCTTTTATTTACATCCAATTTTTCTGCATGCAATCAGCTAGTGCGGTTCTTGCTCTATGAATGATTACCCAGAGGTTAGACGCAGTTATATCTAAGTCATTACAAATAGTCTCCGTGTCGTAGCCTAAAATGGTTTTCATTTTAAAAACATTAGCTTGTTTTTCAGGTAGTTTATCTAAACAGTCATAGATGGCTTCACCGAGCTCAGAGTTTTCTAATTTGTCTTCTGCCGTTTTATCAAAAGGATCTGCAACACGTTCTTCTAACCAATCTCCTTCTGATTCTGAATCACTGTTGTAACTCATTCTAACTTCGGCTTTACCTTTGTTAGAATTTATTTTGCGATAATGGTCAATAATTTTTCGTTTTAAAATCGATATTAACCAAGTGCGCTCACTAGCTTCTCCTTTAAAGTTAACCATCGATTTTAAGCCAGCTAAAAAAGTTTCCGAAACTAAATCTTGTGCTGTTTCTCTATCGTTAACACGTGTAATGGTATAGTTAAAGAGATAGTCGGAATATAGTTTTATCCAGTTATTAGGATTTATTTTATGCTTAGACATTTTTGTTTTTCATTGCTAAACAAAAATAGGACAAAAAAATGAAACTCTTTATT
>NZ_CAXBGB010000015.1:0-40043 GCF_963975125.1 uncultured Winogradskyella sp.
AATACTACTTTTTTCTCATATAAACACTAACTGGCACACCTGTGAAATCGAAATGATCTCTCAACTGATTCTCTAAAAACCGTTTATAAGGCTCTTTTACGTATTGTGGTAAATTACAGAAAAATGCAAATTGCGGCTGCGGAGTTGGCAACTGCATAATATACTTTATTTTAACAAATTTACCTTTATTTGCTGGAGGAGGTCTATTCTCAATTATTGGTAATAACGCTTCATTAAGCACACTTGTTTTGATGCGTTTGGTACGATTTTTATATACCTCAACAGCTGTTTCAATAGCTTTAAAAATACGTTGCTTATTTAGTACCGAAATAAATACAATTGGCACATCTGTAAATGGCGCAATTTGACTACGTATATGTTTTTCGAATTCCTTGGCTGTTTTGGTCTCTTTTTCAACTAAATCCCATTTATTAACCAAAATCACTATTCCTTTTCGATTACGTTCTGCTAACCAAAATATATTTTGTACTTGGCCATCAAAACCGCGTGTAGCATCTAGAACTACTAAACACACGTCGCAATGCTCAATAGCTCTAACACTTCGCATTACAGAATAAAATTCTAAATCTTCTTTTACTTTTGTCTTTCTTCGAATACCTGCTGTATCAACCAAATTGAACTCAAATCCAAAACGGTTATACTTGGTATCTATTGAATCTCTTGTCGTACCCGCTATATCTGTAACAATATATCGATCTTCACCAATTAAAGCATTTATAAAAGACGATTTCCCTGCATTTGGTCTTCCTACAACTGCGAAACGCGGCAGTTGTTCTTCCTCAACTTCTTCTATTTCTGGTAAGGCTTCAACAACGGCATCCAACAAATCACCAGTACCACTTCCATTAATACTTGCAATGGTAAAGTAATCACCTAATCCTAATGAATAAAATTCTACAGCATCTTCAGCACGTTTATTATTATCAACCTTGTTTACAACTAAAAAAACTGGCTTTTTAACTTTGCGTAATAGGTTAGCAACATCCTGATCCATACCAGTAATACCAGACTCAACATCTACCATAAAAATTATTGCATCTGCTTCGTCAATGGCAAGCTCAACCTGTTTGTCTATTTCTGCTTCAAATACATCATCACTACCAACAACATAACCTCCAGTATCAATTAAAGAAAACTCTTTCCCATTCCAATCCGTCTTACCGTAATGACGATCTCTTGTTACTCCACTAACAGCATCTACAATAGCTTCCCGTCTTTTAATTAATCTATTAAAAAACGTTGACTTCCCAACATTTGGTCTCCCAACAACTGCAACTATATTTCCCATAATTTGAATATTGCAGCAAAGGTAGTATTTAATCTTAAAGAATTTATGTAAATTGAGTTCTGTTATTTCAGTAATATGTCACTCTCTAATGAAATAGTTTTAAGACCGCGCTTTAAATTTGAAGCTGATGGCTCCAGTGAAATACTTTTGCAAGGATTTGAGGATGCTAAAAAATCACAATCAGATTTTATTGTTACTCGAATTGACGATCACGTTTTTGTAAAATTTCCGAAACAGGTTCAACATTTTTGGTCGCCTCAGTTACATTTAGAAATTAATAAAAAAGATGAGCAAAGCTCTATCATTAATGGGCTTTTTGGACCTAACCCAACGGTATGGACCATGTTTATGTTTTTTCACTTTATTGTGGCTGGTCTCTTTCTAGGTTGTGTAATATGGGCTTACACAAACGTTACTTTAGGGAATTCTTATGCCATACCGCTTTTTCTTACTCTTTTTATGGTACTGATATGGTTTGTCCTCTATTTTGCAGGACGACTTGGAAGAACAAAAGGAATACCCGAAATGTATAAATTACATGGTTTTATGAAAAATACATTAAGAAACTATCGCTGATTATAACCAAAACGTCTCAACTGTTTTTGGTTACTTCTCCAGTTCTTATTCACTTTTACATAGAGTTCTAAGTGAACTTGCTTACCAAAAAATTTTTCTAAATCTTTTCTTGCTTCTATTCCTACACGTTTAAGTGCAGAACCTTTGTGCCCTATTATTATTCCTTTTTGAGTTTCGCGCTCTACCATAATAACGGATCGCATTCTAATGATTGTATCTTCTTCAAAAAATTCTTCTGTATCTACTTCAACAGCGTACGGAATTTCTTTTTTGTAATGCATTAAGATTTTCTCTCTAATCGCTTCATTTACAAAAAAGCGTTCTGGTTTATCTGTTAATTGGTCTTTAGGATAAAATGCAGGAGATTCTGGAAGTAATTCAATAATTCTATCAAATACATTTTGAACATTAAATCCTTGCAATGCTGAAATTGGAAAAAACTCAGCGTTTGGTACTTTACTTTGCCATAATTCTGCTTGCTCTTCTAATTGTTCTTGGTTAGAATTATCAATTTTATTCAATAATAATAAAACAGGGATTTTAGAATTAGTAATCTTTTTAAAGAAAGCTTCATCTTTTAATTCTTTTTCACCTATCTCAACCATGTAGATTAAAACATCGGCATCTTCAAAGGCTGATTTCACAAAATCCATCATAGAGGCTTGCAACTCGTATGCTGGCTTAATAATACCTGGCGTGTCACTTAGAATAACTTGAAAATCTTCACCATTCACAATCCCTAAAATTCTGTGTCTAGTGGTTTGTGCTTTTGATGTAATTATAGATAGTTTTTCTCCTATAAAAGCATTCATCAATGTAGACTTACCGACATTAGGATTTCCTATAATATTAACAAAACCTGCTTTATGCATTAAAAAAAATTTAGAGTACAAAGGTAATATTAAAAAAATGCTTGATGACATATTCTTTGTTTTTCGATTCTAAATAAGAACACAATCAATTAAAAACAAATTTATTATGAAACATTACATTTATTTATTAGCATAAACGTTTGTCTTATTTAGCTGTTCTAGTAATGATGATAATAAGAAGAGCAAGGAACCATAGCAAATATTAAAAATTGGGTAAACACTGATATTATAAATGCTCTTTCTATGTTAGATATTTTCGGGTTGAGTAGAATATATCTAGAAAACAATACAGAAAGGTTTTTCTTAGAACTCTGATGGTTTAGCAGAGTTATTAATGTAGTTTATTTAGGGCTCATTGTAGGTGGTGTTTTTGTCATTTATAATGTATAATTAGTACGAACTTGGTTTGAAAACTTATTTCTTTCTCTTATATTTATCAGTTACTTTAGTATAACTACTAAAACTCGCTTAATTGAAGTAATAAAATAGAACGTTACAAAGTTATAACTTGTAAAAACTTACTCCGTAAGTTTTATTTTAAAAAAAGCCATGCCAGTAAAAAACAGCATAAGTATTATTTTTTTTAGTGTATTCACCGTTTTTTTTGTAGGATGCAAAGATCGGTTTCAAGAAATAAATAATAAAGAATATATGACTAAACCTTCTAAATTTCATATTCCAAAAGGTATGGTTTGGGTAGAGGCCAAAACCTTTTTTCAAGGTGCAAAAGATTCAGGCACCTATGCTATGCCAAGAGAGAAACCAGCTCATTATGTTACTGTTGATGGATTTAAATATATATCTCCTATAAAATCTTATGAACCAAATTCAATTGGTCTTTATGATATGTCTGGCAACGTATGGGAAATAACAAGCGACTATTTTAATGTTAATTACTACCAATCTATAAAAGATAGTAAATCCTAAAGGTGCAAGCAAAGCTTACGATCCAGACACAATCCATATCTACAAGAAAAAGTCATTAAAAGTGGTTCCTTTCTATGTAGTGTATCGTATTGTGCCAGTTTTAGAATTTCAGCTAAAATGGGCATGAGCCCTGATTCTGGTTCTGACCATATTGGTTTTAGAACTGTTGCTACGCCTGAGATGTTAAATTAAGCAAATAATATTATCTAGATAAAGCCTAAACTGAATTAACTAGAATAGCTTATTGAATAACAAAGGAAAGCTAATAAAAAAACCAGACACTTTCGTATCTGGTTTGAAGTAGCGGGAACTGGACTCGAACCAGTGACCTTCGGGTTATGAGCCCGACGAGCTACCTACTGCTCTATCCCGCGATTTAATCTTGAAATGATTTTCTTAGCTTTTAACTTTCGGTTCATAATGCCGACTCAATCATTTTAGGAATGCAAATATACAACGCTTTTTGATTTTAGCAAGCATTTTAAAACAAAAAAAATAACGTTCAAATATTTGAACGTTATTAGTCTATTTATTATTAAACATCGTATTGTTAATCGTCGTCGTCGTCAGAATCTAGTGTCGCTAAAGCACCTTTCATGTTAGCTTCATCTAAATCAAAATCTACAATTTTAGGAAGCTGTCCTTTTAAGACTGCATAGTTACCTTTAAACGCGTTATTGCTTAAAAGCAAAGTTTTAAGATTCGTTAATTGTGCTAACTCATTTGGTAAATTACCATAAAATGCGTTATTAGATAAAACTAATTCTTCTAATTGAGATAATTGACCTATTGAAGAAGGTATGGTTCCTAACAAACTATTATCAAACAAACTTAATACCTTTAAAGATTTTAAGTTAGAGATACTAGATGGCAGTTTACCCATTAATAAGTTACTACTTAAAATTAAGCTTTCTAGCTTTTTTAAGCTACCAATAGATGCTGGTATTTCGCCGAAGAAATTATTATTATATAATTCTAAATACTTTAAGTTTGTTAAGTTTCCTATATTTTTTGGTATCGCTCCACTAAAGTTATTTGAAAATAATTTCAAATCCTCTAAACTAGCGATATTTATCAATGTGCTAGGCAACTCACCTTCTAACTTGTTAAAAGATAGATTCAATATTTTCAAGGCTGTTAATGCCGATATTTCTTCAGGTAGTTTTCCATTAAGATTGTTAAAACTCAGGTTTATTGCAACAACATTATCGTTTTCAATACTTAGACCATACCAACCAGAAACGGGTTGTTCTAAATCCCATGATTGCATCCAAGAATCACCATTAGTTGCGTTATAAATTGCTACTAGTGCATCTTTTTGAGTTTGTGAAATTTCGGCAAATGAGAAAGCCGAAAATAAGCAACATAGTAGGGTTAATTTTAAAGTTTTCATAATAGCAGATTTATGTGGAGGGACACAATAACTAAGCTAATATAGATGCTATTTCCTTAAACTGCAAATTTATTCGACGAAATGCATGTTCAAATTAGTAATGTGCTAATAATCAGCTAATTGATTTTTATCACTGTTCAATATTTTCTACTCAAAAATTAGTGATTTCTTTATCTTCTGTAAAAACAGAAACCTAGATTGGACTGCAACAAATCTCACAATCAACTATTTAATTTTGATGATTTTGAGAGGCATCTATTAACATAGAAACCTGTTCCCAATCTCGATAGCTATCGGGAGACATTGAAAAAAGCACTCGTCCATTTTAACTAATTAACTCTAGCTGTTCTTGCACGTCTTCCCAATCTGCCATCAATTTCTCTAAATTAGATTTTCTGGTTTGATACGTATCAAAAAACTTAGGATTAGAAGCTGTTTTATCATAATCAGTTGCAAGCTTCAAATCATCTGATTTAATATCTTTTTCGAGTTGATTGATTTTAGATTCTATATTACTGAGCTTATTATTTAAAGATTTTAATTTTTTTTGATCTTGGTAACTCTGCTTATTACTTTCTTTAGGCTTATTTGCTACTACAGTTCGCTTCTCAGCTTCTCTTAAATTTTCAAGATTACGTTGCTCTAAGTAAAAATCTATATCTCCCAAATACTCTCTAATATTTTGATCCTTAAACTCATAAACGGTGTCTGTTAAACCTTGTAGAAAATCTCTATCGTGTGATACAAGGATTAAAGTGCCTTCGAACTTTTTTAAGGCTTCCTTTAATACATTTTTAGATTTAATATCTAAGTGGTTGGTAGGCTCATCCATTATAAGAACATTTAACGGTTGAAGGAGCAGTTTTGCCAAAGCCAAACGATTACGTTCACCACCAGAAAGCACTCTTACATACTTCTCTGCTTCATCTCCTCTAAATAAAAACGAACCTAAAATATCTCTAACCTTGCTTCTATTGGTTTCATTAGCGGCATCAATCATGGTGTCTAAGACGGTTTTACTCCCATCTAAATACTCGGCTTGATTCTGTGCGAAATAACCAATCTGTACGTTGTGACCTAAGTTTAATTCGCCCTCGTGTTTTATTTCACCAACAATAATTTTTGCTAATGTAGATTTACCTTGTCCGTTCTGCCCAACAAATGCTGTTTTTACATCTCTTTGAACAGCCAGATTAACATTATGCAAAACTTGTAATTCACCATAGCTTTTCGAAACATCTTCAATCTCTACTACGACTTTCCCTGGTGTTATAGACACCGGAAAATTAAGAGACATAACGCTATTATCATCTTCATCGACTTCTATTCGATCTATTCGATCTAATTTCTTAATTAGTGATTGCGCCATGGTTGCTTTAGATGCTTTTGCTCTAAACTTTTCAATCAGTTTTTCAGTCTGTTGTATCTGCTTCTCTTGATTTTTCTGAGCGGCCAATTGCTGAATTTTCATTTCTTTTCGCAGAGCTAAAAACTTAGTATATGACTTATTATAGTCATAAATACGACCTAAAGAAATTTCAATGGTACGATTGGTAACATTATCTAAGAACATCTTATCATGAGATACGATGACAACTGCACCACTATAGCTTTTTAAGAAGTTCTCTAACCAAATAATGGATTCTATATCTAAGTGGTTAGTAGGCTCATCTAAAAGTAATAAATCATTATTTTGAAGTAACAACTTTGCTAATTCTATACGCATTCTCCAACCACCAGAAAAAGTATCGGTTAACTTATCAAAATCTTCACGTTTAAAACCTAAACCTTGAAGAATCTTCTCTGTTTCACCTTGATAATTATAACCACCTGAAATTTCATATTGATGCTGAATCTCATTCAAATCAATCATAAGTTGATTATACGATTCACTTTCATAATCTGTACGTTCAGCTAGTTGTGTATTAATTTGTTCTAGCTTTGCTTCACATGCCTTAATTTCTTTAAAAGCTTCATACGATTCTTCTAAAACGGTTTTCCCAAAATCGAAGTCAATATCTTGTTTTAAGAATCCAATCTTTAAATCTTTATCAGCAGCAATTTGCCCTGTATCAGCTTCTTGTTCTTTAGACAAAATTCTAAGCATAGTAGATTTACCAGCTCCATTCTTACCTATTAAACCAATTCGGTCACCTAGGCCTAGCTTAAAAGTAATTTCTTCAAAAAGGTATTCTCCTTGAAATGATATAGATAGATTATGAATATTTAGCATAATTTTTTTGAATATTACAATTGCAATAAACATTACAATTGTTACAATACAAGACTTCTAAAAATTTATCTTTGTCTTGTCTTAAAAAGTGCAAAAGTAAAGGTTTTAGTTATGATTAAAAAAGGAATGAAACTTTATAGTATTCTTTTTGGAGCTTGTCCGAAATGTCATCAAGAATCCATGTATATTGAAAAGAATCCATACATACTTACTGATACTTTAAAAATCAATGACACTTGCTCGCATTGCAATACAAGATATAGAATGGAACCTTCGTTTTTCTATGGTTCTATGTATGTGAGTTATGGCGTTGGTATTGCATTTGCTCTAGTTTCTTTTGCTATAAGTTATCTCATATTAGAAAGCTCTCTTCTAGTCGCATTTTTTTCTATTGTTGGTACTCTTATAGCATTTATGCCAATAATTATGAGAGTCTCAAGAAATATCTGGATAAATCTTTTTATGAATTACGATATATCGTTAGTGAAAAAATAAAAGTATTTTGTCATTAAGAAGAATGAGGAACTAATAATGTCGTAATCTTTTAAACTTTACTTATAGCCTAGAGATTGCCACATCACTCAAAATAAAAAACGTAATTAGCAATGACAATTTTAATTTAATTAAAACGATTAATATCGATCTCTGTATCTAGATCTAAATTATTTTCAATAAACTGAAATAGTTTAACAGCAACATAAGGAGCAATCATAACACCTCTTGTTCCTAAACCATTGAGTACATATAAGTTTTGGAATTTTGCATGTCTGCCAACTAAAGGTCTTCTATCCTTAACTGTAGGTCTAATTCCGGCAATATGATTAACCACTTCAAAATTACATTTTATAAAGGTTTTTAATTTTGAAATTAACTCTTCTTTTGCTATCGCTGTTGGGACATTAGATTTATCCTCATTATCATACGTTGAGCCCACATTGTATAAATCATCTCCAAGTGGAATAACAAATACTGAAGATTTTATAGCATAATCAATTTTTAAATCTGGTGCTTTTATAGTTAAAATCTCACCTTTTGAGCCTATTAATGGAAGATGACTGAAATAAGAATTTTGATTTATTCCAAATCCTTCAGCAAAAACGATATTGGATACTTTCCAATTTTCATATTGCATTGAATCAGTTTTAAAATGAACCTTATCATGCTGAAAAGTTATCTCTTGTAGGTAACCATTTAGATTTAAAAACTTCTTGTAACTAGTAATAAGAGTTTCTGTATCTAAGCGACCAGCGTACAGTACTTCTCCAAATCCAAAAGGAGCATCAATTTCGGAATTAGTATTCTTAACTAATCGTGTTGAAAGAAACGCTTCGAGACTTGGCTTATCTGATGCATTAAACCACTTATTTTGTTCTCGTATTGAAGTGAAACGTCTTAATAGTCTTAGTTTGTAATTAATCTGAATATTTAAGTCTTTTTCAATTTTATCGTATAAAGGCAAAGCGAGTTCTAATTGCTCTTTGGCTTTCCAAACTTCTGAGAAACGTTTTAGAATAACTGGGTTATACAATCCTGCTGCTACTCTAGACGACTTCTGCGAATTATTATCAAATACTACAAACGATTTATTATTTACTCTTAATTGTTCGCAAAATGCAATACTTGCTAAACCACAACCAACAATGATGTAATCGACTTTTTTCATGAAAACGAAAATATCAAAAAGATTTCTACCTACGTAGAAATGACAGCAATAAAAAACGCCCACTTAAAAAGTGAGCGTTTATATAATTTAATGGGCGAGTAAATTAGTAACTCCACATATCTTGTTCAAAGTTTCTGATCTTATCTTTGATTCGATCTGATTCTAAAAGTTGCATTAAAGCATTTTCAGCCACATACTCTTTTATTTCTCTATCACCATAAACATTCTCTTCTTTGTAGATTATTCCACCAAAACGACGACTGTTTAATAAATGATCGAAAGAGATTGGTACTGCACTATTCTTATCATTAAACGATTTAGCTTCATGAAGAATATCTCTAATCTCTGGTACAAATATCCAAAACATCGGAATTGGCTCACTGTTAGCATTATCTTCAGAATCAATAAAGTTAACATCTGGTGCAGCAGGTGCAATACCTAAAATACGGTATTTTAACTCACCTTGACGCTTATCAAAGTACCAAAGTCCTTTAATTAAGTACGAATTAATATCTGCAGGACCAATGTTTCTTCTAATTATGTACTCTTCAGGAACCTCATCTTCACCAACACCATTTTCGTTCATATAATCGATACCTGCATCAGTAGTTTTAGTCATTGTTAAAGATGCTTCTAAATCTTTTAGCGTACGCTCTTCGGTAAAATAATCATCTGCATAAACTTTTGAGATCATACCATTATTCATGTTTTCTAATAATACACTATATAATGATTTTCTATCATCACCTATATTCTCCTCAATTGGAAAATATAATGGAAAATTAACACGCTCGTCTAAGACTATTTTTTCCCAAGTCATTTTAGAAAATAAGATATCTCTATCTCCAACATAACCATATTCTAATGGTTTGTCGTTATCAAGAAGTAATTGTGCCTCTGTTTTCATACCAATTTCCTCTGGAATTTTGGCATTAAGGATATTAGCTTGTGCAAACATAGTATTGGTTACAACCATTGCTAATCCGATATATAAAAAGCTTTTTATGTTCATCTTATTTGTATTAATTATTTGGGATTCTATTTTAAATGATAACGTTCTTTATCTAATAAAATTATAGACTAGTTTGTTACCTCTACAATCACAGGTGATACATTTTTTAGTCTGTATTTTGCATTACCTGTTATTTTAGCTTTGATATCAAAAATGGTAATGTTATCACCTTTACGCGCTCTTTTAATAGATGCTTTAGCCTGTCCATTCATTTTAGTGCCAACGACTGAAACTGTAGGTTGTCCAGGAACTTTAATTTTGAATGAGGTTACACTAATAGGTAAATCGAATACAAAATCGTCTAACTTAGCTCCAACAGTACCTATCTCTACATTACGCTTTGGTAATTTTACTAAACCAGATTGCCCAGCCATAGTACCTGTAGGTGCAGGAATATCTTTAATTCTAAATGTCTTTTGATCACTAGCTTTTGAACCATCATCTAATGTAGCAGTAACGTTAATAGTTACTTCTTTACCAGAACCAGCATTCATAATATATTTACCAACACCAGAACCTTTAGATAAACCAGATCCAGATGCATTTACTTTATTATCTGGTACACCAGCAAAAGAAATGGTCATTGGGTTTGCAACACCACGATAAACTACGTTCATCTTATCTGCAGAAATTGTAGCAGAATTAGGTCTTGGCACAACTACATAGTTACCAACAATATCAATTTCTAATGGCTTACCATCTTCTAAGAATGTAAACTTACCATCTATTTGATGCTCACCTACATTACCAACATTAAAGTCTAATTTAGCAGCTCCTAAAGAATCAATAGCTTCAGAAAGATCTATTTCATTTCCTTGTACTGATAATTTTGTTGGTGTTACATTAGCATATTTACCTAACACTACTTTACCTTGAAACTTTTCACCTGCAAAAAAGGCAGATTTATCTGCTAATACAATCGCCTGATACTTTTTAAGCGATACGGCTTCTGTTAATGTGTTTCCTAAAAACAAGTTAAACATATTAGCTTCAGTTACTTTAACATCGTTCTGTATAGCAGTTAACTTTGTATATGAAGCAATTGCTGGGAAACCTTGGAAATGGTAATCTAACCATCCTTTATTGTCGCCTTCATTATTAGTAACATCAGAAGTGTCAAACAATTTATCAAAAGTTTCGTTCGCTTTTTTGTACTTCACATCTGTACCTAAAACATCTTTAATCTCTTTCTTATATTTAGCTACTTCAGCCATAACAGCATCACCAGCTTTTGTCAATCGATCACCTGTAAACCATTTTTCATCTAGGATATCTGTTTTATCCATGGATTCAAATGGTAATTTACCAGTTTTAGAATCTAATGAATATTCTCCATCTTTTAGTAAATCGACTTTTAACGTTTCAATGTATTTGTAAAATTTATCAGAAATAGTACTTACTAGTTTAGCATTTTGAGCTGGTAAAGCAAATTCTTCTGGTTTTTCCTCCCCTTTAGTTTCTAAATCGGCTAAAAGCGCTTCGTTTCTATCTGTAGTTGCTACATTAGAATCCGCGAATTTTGCTTCCATTAATCCGAAAGCGGATAGTACTTCTTTAGACATATTCATTGCCATCATAGCAATAAATACCAAGTACATTAAGTTAATCATTTTCTGCCTTGCAGATAATTTTCCTCCTGCCATTATAATTAGTTTTAAATGTTAATTAATTAAATTGATTATAAAAACTAATTAGTTTTTGTTCATAGCAGATAACATACCACCATATACACCATTTAATGATGAAAGGTTAGATGCTAAGGATTGCATTTGTTCTTTTAATTTAGTTGCATTCTCAACAGCTTCTTCGTTAATAGTCGCTTGACGATTTGCACTTTCCATTTGTACTTTATAAAGACTATTTAAAGACTCCATTTGAGCTGCAGCTAAAGATAATTCTTCGCTATATCGCTTTTGCGCAGTCATCGAATCTACAGTAGGACTGATATTTTTTGCAGCACCTTCGAAATTCTTAATACTATCTCCTAAGCTCGCCATAAGTTCGCCATCGATTTTAGCATCTTTTAATAAATCATCTAATTTTTTAGACAAAAGACCTTCAGCATCTTTTGGCTCTTCTTTTTTCTTTTTACCACCTAAGGCTTTTCCACTAGCTAATTCTGGATATACTAAAGACCAATCTAAATCACTTTGCTGTCTTTCGAAAGCAGAATATGTAAATACAAGTGCCTCAACAATCATACCTATGGTTAAAATCTCTGAAGCCAAAGGCCAGTGTTGTATTTTAAATAATGCTCCTAAGATTACGATTGCTGCTCCTAATCCGTAGATCATGTTAGTGATTGTCATTTTACCTTTCTGTGCCATAATTTTGTTTTGTTTTGTTTTGTTTTGTTTAAGTTAATGGATGTTGTAACTATAAGTAGGTTAATTTAATTTGAGATATTTTTAAGTTTATTAATTCGTTGCTGCGTTTTTAGTCACTTCAGTTCCCATATAGTCTTGAACTGTTCTAAAACCGATATAACTTCTAGCTGAGTCTGCATATTCATAATCTCTAGAACTTACTTGTAAGAAATAGGCAACATCTTTCCAAGAACCACCTCTAACCACTTTACGTGCATTATCAGGATCATTTACATTTGGATTTATTGTTGAAGCATATTCATAAGATGCTGGATCGTAAGAACCGTTTACCCATTCTGAAACATTCCCAGCCATATTATATAAATTAAAATCATTTGGATCGTACGAATCCGCTTCTACAGTATATAATGCCTGATCAGCTGCATAATCTCCTCTCAATGGCTTAAAATTTGCCATAAAACAACCTCTGTCATTCTTAGTGTATGGTCCACCCCAAGGATAAGTAGCACCTTGCAAACCACCACGTGCAGCATATTCCCATTCTGCTTCAGATGGTAATCTGTATGCATTTACAGGCTGTTTTCCTTTTTCAATTTGATATGAGTTATGCTTAATAGTTCTCCATTGGCAAAATGCTTGTGCTTGTTTCCAAGACACGCCTACTACAGGATAATCTCCATAGGCATCGTGCCAGAAATAATCATTGTGCATAGGTTCGTTATATGAATATGCAAAATCTCTTATCCATGCTGTTGTATCTGGATAAATTTCTACTTCCTCTTGCTCAATAACCTCTGAACGCTTTAAGCTTCTATCTCTAGCAGCTTTAGCAATATCCATATACGTATATTGAAATTTAAATTGTTTTACATCCCAAGTACGTTGACCATTATATGATTCTTCTAATGGTAAATACATACCGTCCATAACCTCCGCATATAACTCGTCTGGGTAATCATCAGTATCGAAATACAATTCTGCATCGCGATTAACCTTTCTTTGCTCATTACCATATGTATTTAACATATAGCTTTCGTAAGC
Source organism: uncultured Winogradskyella sp. (assembly GCF_963975125.1). Taxonomy (GTDB): domain Bacteria; phylum Bacteroidota; class Bacteroidia; order Flavobacteriales; family Flavobacteriaceae; genus Winogradskyella. The sequence continues at coordinate 13,354 of NZ_CAXBGB010000015.1, forward strand.
ATTGAGATCATTAGGGTCTGCATCTTGATAAGCAAACTCACCAATATCTCCGTTACCAGGAGTTTTGCCTTCTAAGTCAGCCATTTCAGCTAACTTTAATCTTAAGATTGAGTCCCTTACCCAAACAACAAATTCACGGTATTCACTGTTTGTAATTTCAGTTTCGTCCATATAAAATGCACGTACTGTAGCCGTTTTTGTAGGAGCATCTTGTACACCAGCTAAATCATCATCAGATTTACCCATTATAAAAGCTCCACCTGGTACTAAAGTCATACCATAGGGTTTTTCTGGATGCCATTTTTTACCTTTAACACCTACTAATTGTCCTCGGTCTCCAGAATTACAACTGGCAACCAAAACTAATACAGTGGTTAGTAAAATAAACTTCTTAATATTCATAGTAACTCGAGGTTAAATTAGTCGTCCTTAATTTTAAGGTCGTAAACATATTTATATATTTCCTAATAAACAACTTTTTTTAAAGTTATTTTACACTTTATCCTAAAAATAAGCATTTCATCGACTAAAAAAATGTTAAATATCGATAAAGTGCTTATTTTAGAAGCTATTCTTTCTGTAGGCCTTATACCAACGCTCTGGTATTTCACCTTTTGTTGCACGCACATAATCGAAATGCATGCAAGGTAATAACGTGTGCTTTTTTAATTTATTATTAACATCTGGCAAAAAAGGAATTTCAATCCACCAGCGTCCAGTTTTTAAACTCTTATAAAAAATAAGCTCGTCATCTTCTACCAAAACGTTATATTTTTGATAGTTATTTTCATTTAAAAAATTATCATCTTTTACTCTACAGTTTACTCCTTCGATAAAATACCAAATCATTTGAGCAACCAACATAGATGTGGCGCTATCATTTTGTGAACTAATGTATTCATAGATACCAAAGGATGATACTTTATTGCTTATACCTGCATATCTACTGATAGCGCAAATTTCTTTTCCTGTAAAACCATTAGGAGAATATTTTTGATTCTCACTAACTTCTGCTGCTCTTACTGATTTTAAATCTACAGATACAATATGAGCATCTCTCATTAACGGTTCTACCTTGTTTATATCTCCAGAAATTTCTCCTAAACGGTAGGCTTCAAAATAAAGTTTTTCTATAAGGTCAATTTCTTCTTGCGAATTAAAATAAGTCTGATACCCAATAGTAGAGTAATTAAATAAATTATATGGCTCTTCCACTATAACTTTACCAACATAACTATTATTTTTAATAGGAAGATTGGCGTCACCTAAATCAAAATTTGTATCAACACTAATAATATTTACCATTGGTAAAATAGTATCGTAAGCTCTATAATTGGCATAAGTTAAATCTTGGCTGCCTCCAAGAATAATTGGTATAATATTCTTTTCTACCAAAACAGTAATTGCAGTTCTAATAGCAAAATAGGTGTCTTCAACGGTTTCCCCTGGCTCAATATCACCTAAATCTACAATCGTAGTATGCCAATTGCCAGGAAACAAAGTGTATAATGTTTGCCTAATAGAATCGAAATTAATAGTGGCACCAATGTAATTAATATCATTTCGATTTTCTTGAACTCCGATGATAGCCATTTGTACACCCTCTAAATCTGGAATTCCATTTTTTCGTGAATGAACTTTAATTTTTTTTCCTAGTGCCTGTTGCGCTGTTAACTCTTTATGAGCTAAAACCGCATCTGAAACAGGTGTTAGAAAATTAAAATTCATAGTGTATTACTTCTTTTTAGTAGTGGCTTTCTTCTTCGTAGTTTTCTTTTTTGTAGTCTTCTTCTTAGGTGCGTTTTTTTCGAGTAGAGCTTTTGCCTTTTCTAAGGTCATCTTACTTACATCAACCGTTTTTGCTAACTCAACTTTTTGTTTTCCTTTTATAATGTTATGTCTTCCCCATCTTGCTTTCTCTACTCTAACACCTTCATCTTCCCAATTATGAATAACCTTATCAATTTCTTTCTGAATTTTTTCTTCGATCAAAGTTACAATGTCTTCTTCAGATAAATTATCCCAATCGTATTTTTTATTAACGTTTATGAACATATTGTTCCATTTTATAAATGGTCCAAAACGTCCTTTACCTTTAATTACCTCTAAATCTTTATATACATATATAGGAGCATCTGCTAATTCCTTCTCTTTTATATACACAATGGCTTCATTTAACTCTACACTTAAAGGGTCAACGCCTTTAGGAAGTGATACAAACTTCTTTCCAAACCGTACATAAGGACCAAAACGACCATTATTTACTTCAACTTCATCATCGTTGTAATGCCCTAAAGCTTTTGGTAATTGAAATAAATCCATAGCTTCCTCAAAGGTTATAGAATTTAATTGCTGATCTGGAGATAAGCTTGCAAATTTTGGCTTTTCTTCGTCTTCTAAGGTACCAACTTGTACCATAGGCCCGAACTTACCTAAACGCACACTAACTTGGCGACCAGTTTTAGGATCTTCACCTAGAATACGTTCGCCAGATTCGCGTTCTGCATTTTCCTGCACATCTTCAACTTGTGGATGAAAGCCTTTGTAAAAATCTTTCATCATAACTCTCCAATCTTCTTTACCTTCCGCTATATCATCAAAGCTTTCTTCTACTTTTGCAGTAAAGTTGTAATCTAGAATACTTTCAAAATGATTCACCAAAAAGTCTGTGACTATTATACCAATATCGGTAGGTACTAACTTTCCTTTATTTGAACCTACTTTTTCTGTAAGGGCGTTATCTATTATGCTTTGATTTTGAAAAACTAATTGTTTGTATGCTCTCTCATCACCTTCGTTTGTTCCTTTTTCAACATAGTTTCTATTCTGAATAGTAGAAATAGTTGGTGCATAAGTAGATGGACGACCAATACCTAGTTCTTCTAGCTGCTTTACTAAAGAAGCTTCTGTATATCTAGCAGGAGGTCTTGTAAAACGTTGTGTCGCTGTGATATATTTATTCTGAAGTTTTTCTCCAACTTTTAAATCTGGTAAAATACCTTCTTGCTCTGCATCTTCATCATCAGTACCTTCTAAATAAACTTTAAGGAATCCTTCAAACGTTATAATTTCACCATTTGCAACAAACAACTTATTTGTTTTATTAGATGCATTAATCTGAATTTTAAGATTTGTACGCTCTAATTTTGCATCACTCATTTGAGAGGCAATAGCACGTTTCCAGATTAAATCATATAGTCTTGCTTGGTCACGCTCTGCATTAACAGTATGATTAGCAAAATCTGTTGGCCTAATTGCTTCGTGAGCTTCTTGCGCTCCTTTAGATTTGCCTTTGTAATTTTTAGGATTACTGTATTCTGCTCCATAAGCCGAAATAATTTCGTTCTCTGCACCTTTTTTGGCTTCTTCAGACAGATTAACACTATCTGTTCTCATATAAGTAATAAGACCAGCCTCGTATAAACGCTGAGCATTACTCATTGTTCTACCAACAGAGTATCCTAATTTACGTGAGGCCTCCTGTTGCAGTGTAGATGTTGTAAATGGTGCTGCAGCAGATTTTTTTGCTGGTTTTTTTTGTAAGTCAGAAACTTGATATGAAGCATTAATATTATCGTTCAGAAATTTTAATGCGTCCTCTTCAGAATTAAAATTCTTAGGCAACTTTGCTTTAAATGAATTTCCGTTAACTGTTTTAAATTCTGCATCTAATCTATAAGATGCTATAGGTTCAAAACCTTGAACTGCTCTTTCTCGTTCTACAATTAAACGCACAGAAACTGATTGTACTCTACCTGCAGACAAACCACCTTTTACTTTTCTCCATAATACCGGAGACAATTCGTATCCCACTATACGATCTAAGACACGTCTTGCTTGTTGCGCATCTACTAAATTATAATCAATGCTTCTTGGGTTTTCAATAGCTTTATTTATAGCAGTTTTAGTAATCTCGTGGAATACAATTCGCTTTGTTTTATCCTTGTCTAACCCTAGTGTTTCAGCTAAATGCCATGCAATTGCTTCCCCTTCTCGATCCTCATCACTAGCCAACCAAACCATATCTGCTTTCTTAGCTAAACTCTTAAGCTTTTTAACGACATCTTTCTTGTCTTTTGAGACCTGGTATTTTGGCATAAAATCCCCATCTACATCAACTCCTAATTCTTTAGAGGGTAGATCCGCAATATGCCCAAAACTGGACTCTACTTTGTAATCTTTTCCTAAAAATTTCTCTATGGTTTTTGCCTTTGCAGGTGACTCAACTATGACTAAATTCTTCGGCATTCTTTATTTTTTTTAAGGTTACAAATGTATATGAAATTTAAGTTACAATCCTAATTTGGTCTGAAATACCATACATTTAGTCGTGATTTTACCCTTTTTAAAAACAGTAGAAGCCTTACGTTATGCAAGGCTTCTACTGTATAAAAATATTTTAATTCTTAATTAATATGCATATATTAAAGGTTCTGGGAAATCTTCAATATTTAACACCACTTCATTTACTCCATCTATTCTAAGTAGAGTTAAATTAAAAGATTGAATTTTATTATATATGGCTAAACAAGCTTCATTATTAAACAAGGATAGTTTTAAATATCGCTGAGGCGGCATTGACTCTGCTATGTCTTCAGAATCTATTAAAGTTAACACCCAAGTCTCTCCACCACAACCACTAGCAGCAATATTAACCGCTAAGCAATCTCCATCAATTTCACTAGTTACTATACTATAAAAGCTAGCTTCTACTGCTTGATATACTGAATTATCTACGATCACTTCAGTATCACACATAATTGTCTGAACATCATCATCATCATCGTCACATTGAAAATTCAGAAGCAACAAACAAAAAAAGAAAAGGAATATAATTTTACTAGATTTCATAATGTTGTTTTTCATTTAGATGTTAAAAATTAAAAATGGTTGCGTAAATTAATCTTTAAATTTAAAAAATGATAAAGTTTGAATAACATTACAACTGCCACTTTGTCATAATCTGTAAAATAATCCTATCTTTGCATGCTTATTGAGATTTGAGTGAAATAGAATTTAGATTTCCAGAGAAGTGGAAAATAAATATGGGAAAAACTATAGACGAAAACAAACAGGGTAACACCTTAGTACTAGATCAAAAAACAGCCAACAAAAGAAAGCTCTTTATTGAAAGTTATGGTTGCGCTATGAATTTTAGCGATAGTGAAATTGTAGCATCAATTCTTTCTGAACAAGGTTTTAATACCACACAAAATCTTGAAGATGCTGACCTCGTCTTAGTCAATACCTGTTCAATTAGAGATAAAGCTGAGCAAACCGTTAGAAAAAGATTGCAACAATACAATGCTATAAAACGTATTAATCCTAAAATGAAAGTTGGCGTTTTAGGTTGCATGGCAGAACGTTTAAAAACAAAATTTTTAGAAGAAGAAAAGATCGTAGATTTAGTTGTAGGACCAGATGCTTACAAAGATTTACCAAATCTATTGGCCGAAGTTGATGAAGGCAGAGACGCCATTAATGTTTTACTTTCTAAGGAAGAAACGTATGGTGATATTTCACCTGTAAGATTAAATAGTAATGGAGTTACAGCATTTGTATCTATAACTCGTGGTTGCGATAATATGTGTACATTTTGTGTGGTACCATTTACGCGTGGAAGAGAACGCAGTAGAGATCCGCAAAGTATAATTGAAGAAATTAATGATCTATGGATAAAAGGCTATAAAGAAATTACACTTTTAGGTCAGAATGTAGATAGTTATTTATGGTATGGAGGAGGCTTAAAAAAGGATTTTGAAAAAGCATCTGAGCTACAAAAAGCAACAGCAGTTAACTTTGCCAAGTTACTAGAACTATCTGCAAAAGCGCAACCAAAAATGCGTATTCGCTTTTCTACATCTAACCCTCAAGATTTTACATTAGATGTTATTGAGACCATGGCAAAGTACAATAACATCTGTAAGCATATTCATTTACCAGTACAAAGCGGGAGTGACCGTATTTTAAAGGAGATGAATCGTTTGCATACACGCGAAGAGTATTTTGAGCTCATTGATAGTATTAAACGTATAATACCTGAGTGTTCTATAAGTGTAGATTTAATTGCAGGTTTCCCAACAGAAACTGAAGAAGATCATCAAGATACCTTATCACTTATGGAGTATGTAACATACAACTTCGGTTATATGTTTACCTATTCTGAGCGACCAGGAACTATGGCTGGTCGCAAAATGGAAGATGATGTCCCAGAAGTAACTAAAAAACGTCGCCTAACTGAAATAGTACAATTAGAACGCAAGCATAGTGAAATTAAAACAAGACAACACTTAAATAAGACTGTTGAAATATTAATTGAGAAACCTTCTAAAAAATCAAATTTACATTGGTCTGGTAGAACATCAGACAATACCGTTGCCGTTTTCCCAAAAGAACATTATAAAGTAGGTGATTTAGTAAACGTAAATGTAACAGATTGCACTAGTGCTACACTTATTGGAGAAGCCATTGACTATTCAAAAAATAATTAATCAAAAATCATAATATGAAAAAATTAGTTTTAATCTTATTAACGTTATCATTATTTACTGCTTGCGAAAATGAACCCTTAGACCCAGATTTTACAGAACAAGGAGGTGGTAACAACGGAGGTAACAATGGTGGTGGTAACCAAAACGGAGGAACATTTGCTATGTCTAGTTATACTTATAACAAAGCAATAGATACTGGTGTAGGAGTTTCTACAATAGATACAGATTTCAGTATTAACTCTTCCGGTCAAATTAGCTCTCAAAATACAAGATTTGAATTTTTCGGAGCTATAATAGATGGAACAGCACCAGTTGTGAGAGATGGTAGCGGGAGAGTAATTGAAACCTCGGTTTCAGATGGGTCCGGACTACTTAGCACAACATCCATTGTTTACAATGGTGATAATATTGTACAGATTAATTTTGTTGATACGCAATTCTCTGAAGAAAATTACACCTACAATATAGAGCACAATGGAAATATTTCTACAAGAACTGAAGTTGGCTCAACAGAATCTATAATTTACACTTTTGATAATGAAGATAAACTTATTGAAAGAGAGACTTTAAATAATGGTAATTCAATTCGGATTGAAAACCACAGTTATGACTCAAACAACAATTTAATTTCATCAGTAATGACAGGAGATGGAGCAAGAACATTCACTTATACATTCGACGACACAACAAATCCTGTAAATTCTCTTTTTCAAGATTTTTATAAGTATCAATTATTCAACGATAATTATGACGATCAATTTGAGCATTGGCTGGTAATATGGGGAAGCACAAATAATATGGTTAGTGCAACTACGCCAGAAGGCCCATCAGATTTAGCAATAACATACGATTCTGAAGACAGGATTATCACTAGAAACGGCAGTATTAATTCAGCTTTATTAAATGCAGGAAGTGGTGGTATAACTACTGAAGAAATCTTCACCTACGTAAATTAACATTTATTAATGGAATCCATACAAGCCATAAAACAACGCTTTAGTATTATAGGAAACGATCCTAAACTCAATCGCTCCATAGAAAAAGCGATACAGGTTGCTCCTACTGATATTTCAGTGTTAGTAACTGGTGAAAGTGGTGTTGGTAAAGAAAGTATTCCCAAAATTATACATCAGCTTTCACACAGAAAACACGGTAAATATATTGCCGTTAACTGCGGAGCGATACCAGAAGGCACTATTGATAGCGAATTATTTGGCCACGAAAAAGGCGCTTTCACAGGTGCAACAGCAACACGTTCTGGTTATTTTGAAGTCGCAGATGGAGGTACAATATTTTTAGACGAAGTTGGTGAATTACCACTAACCACTCAAGTACGCTTATTACGTGTATTAGAGAATGGTGAATTTATAAAAGTAGGTTCTAGTAAAGTCCAAAAAACCGATGTAAGAATCGTTGCCGCTACAAACGTTAATTTGTTTGACGCTATTAAGAAAGAGCGGTTTAGAGAAGACCTTTATTATCGTTTAAGCACTATAGATATTAATCTTCCTGCTCTGAGAGAACGTAAAGAAGACATTCATTTACTGTTTCGGAAATTTGCGAGTGACTTTGCATTAAAATATAAAATGCCAACGATAAAGCTAACAGACGATGCCATCAACTCACTTTTAAAATACCGCTGGAATGGTAATATTCGTCAATTGCGAAATGTTGCTGAACAAGTTTCGGTTTTAGAACAAACCAGAACTATAAATGCACCCACGCTTCAAAGCTATTTACCAAATACAGGCAGTAATTTACCAGCTGTAATTAGTAATTCTAAAGCTGAAGGTGATTTTAGTAGTGAACGTGAGATTTTGTATAAGGTTTTATTTGATATGAAGGGTGATCTAAATGATCTTAAAAAACTCACCATGGAACTTATGAAACATGGAAGTGTTTCTGATGTTCAAAAAGATAATGAGCACTTAATTCAGAAAATTTATGGTGATGAAAAAGAAAATGATTTTGACGCTGCTGTAGAAAACTTAGAGGTATTATCCATTCCTGAGCACACAGAGGTTAATGAGTCTGTTGTTTCTGATTCTGAAGACAAATATCATTTTGCCCAAGAGATTGAAGAAGAAGAAACCCTGTCTTTACATGACAAGGAGTTAGAATTGATTAAGAAATCTCTAGAACGCCATAGTGGAAAACGTAAGATGGCCGCTGCAGAACTAGGCATTAGTGAGCGTACTTTATACAGAAAAATAAAACAATTCGATCTTTAATATAAGTTTATGAAACATCATCAACTAAATTATCGTTTAATAAAGGAAAGGATATTGATGGATTTTCCTTGTAACCTTTAAAAAACTATAAAAATAGTCACCCAAAATCAGCTATACGAAAATATATATTTTTAAATTTCTAATTAAGTTGATTTCATAAGATTAAAAAACTACCGATGAAAGCTGTTGAAATATTTATGATACGCAAGTCATTTACTAGAAATAGTTCTGACTCCATAAGACAAGAAGCAGAAGATTTAATTAACAAAAAACATTACAAAGGTTACCGCCTTATTAATGTAGATTTTGACGTCGCAGATAATGCAGGTTATATCTACGCTTTTATAACGATGAAACGTCCTAACACTTATTAAATGAACTTATTAAAATATATTATACTTTCAGTTTTGTTTATAACTCTAACCGCTTGTAAAGTGACGTATTCGTTAACTGGTGCAGATACAGGTGATGCCAAATCTTTTCAGGTTAATTTTTTTCAGAACAATGCAGATTTAATTGAACCTGGTTTAGATATTGATTTTACAAATGCACTACAAGACTTAATTGTAAATCAAACCAGTTTAAATTTATCTAGCTCTGGTGCAGATTTAATTTTTGAAGGTGAAATTACCGAATACAGAATTGCGCCAATGACTGCTACAGCTCAGAATACAGCTGCTCAAAACAGATTAACTATTAGTGTTAACGTAAGGTATTTTAACACTTTAGACGAAGAAAAGGATTTTGAAAAACGCTTCTCCTTCTTTTTTGATTATCCTGCAAATGCCCAGTTAACAGGGAGCACAAGAGATGAAGCCTTCGAAGAAATTTTTGAACGTCTTACTCAAGATATTTTCAACGCTTCTTTAGCCAACTGGTAAACTATGCAACTTCAAGAACTTACATATTTATTACAACATCCTGAAGCCGTAACTGCATCTCAAGTAGATACGCTTTCAACTCAAATTAAAGACTACCCTTATTTTCAACCTTTAAGAGCATTGTACCTAAAAGGTTTAAAACAAAAGGAAAGCTACAAATACAATAATGCTTTAAAAATTACGGCTGCTTATACAGCAGATCGCAGTGTTTTGTTTGACTATATCACTTCCGAAGTTTTTAATCAGAATGAAATATCGAAGCAAATAAAGCAAAATTCGGAGCATATAAAATCTCTAGAAGTTAATGCAATTGATGATATCTCAATAAATAAAAGTGTCACAATCGATGATGCTTTAAAAGAACACATCAAAGCTACAGAAGGTGTTTTAGATCCCGATTTATTTAAAACAAAAGTCAATCCAACGGTAAAAATAGAAGCGCCAAAAATTGAAAATTCCATCATTTCGGTTGATGTTAAGAATATTACTCCAGCAAAGAAACTCAATATTGGTAAACCATTAGAATTTAATAAATCTGAAAATCATTCGTTTTCAGAATGGTTAAAAATAACAAGTTTTAAGCCTATTGTAAGAGATGAAGTCGCTATTAAAAATAAAATTTTAGAAAATAAGACTTCTACTCCATTGCAAGACAAACTCACTATTATAGATAAATTTTTAAGCGAGAATCCAAAAATAAAACCTGTTTCTGGCAATGCTCCAAAACCAAAATTGGTAAATAATGATGAGGACATTTCTGACAGCTTAATGACAGAAACTTTGGCACGTATTTATCTAGAGCAAAAAAACTACGATAAAGCAATTCAATCTTACAAAATTTTAAGTTTGAAATATCCAGAAAAAAGTAGTTTCTTTGCAGACCAAATAAAACTAGTACAAGAATTAAAAGACAATAATACCTTATAAAATGAGTGCATTTACAATATTTTTAATACTAATCGTAATCGTAGCCTTTTTACTAATTGTAGTAATAATGGTTCAGAATCCTAAAGGCGGAGGTTTATCATCATCATTTGGTGGCGGAGGCACCCAGCAGTTAGGTGGTGTAAAAAAAACAGGAGACTTTTTAGATAAGAGTACTTGGTTCTTAGCTACAGTTTTAATACTCCTAATTTTAGCCTCTAACCTTACTATTGATGCTGGTGTTGTAACAGAATCTAAGGCTTACGATGCTGATGAAACAACTGAAATTCCTGTAACGATTCCGCCCGCTGCTACTGACAATGCAGACACAACAGATGGTACTACAGAACAAAACAAATAAGCATTAGCTTAAAGCAATATTAAAAAGCCAACTGAAATAGTTGGCTTTTTTTATTTCTACTATACGGCAGATAATCTGAAACTTTGTCAGTCATTATCTATTGGCATAATTTTCGAACTACGTTAAAGCGTAAATTAACTTTAAATAACCAAAAACATATAACAAATGGCTTTAAACATTAAACCTTTAGCAGACCGTGTTCTTGTAGAACCAATGGAAGCTGAAACGACTACGGCTTCTGGTATTATTATTCCAGATAATGCAAAAGAAAAACCGCAAAAGGGAACTGTTGTTGCTATTGGCAACGGAAAAATAGATGAACCATTAACTGTACAAGTTGGTGACACTGTACTTTACGGTAAATATGGAGGTACTGATCTTAAATTAGAAGGTAAAGATTATTTAATGATGAGAGAGAGTGACATCTTGGCGATAATCTAAAATGCTTTTTGCTATTGGTCTAAAGCCTTTAGCACAATCCAAAACAAATCAATTTATAAATTAAACCTTTTAGCTAAAAGCCAAGTGCTAACAGCTAAAAGCTAAAATAATAAACATGGCAAAAGATATAAAATTTGATATTGAAGCACGCGACGGTCTTAAACGTGGAGTTGATGCTTTAGCAAATGCAGTAAAAGTAACTTTAGGTCCTAAAGGTCGTAACGTAATTATTGGAAAATCATTTGGTGCACCTCAAGTAACTAAAGATGGTGTTACTGTAGCAAAAGAAATTGAGCTAGAGAATGAACTTGAAAACATGGGAGCGCAAATGGTAAAAGAAGTCGCTTCCAAGACCAACGATTTAGCTGGTGATGGTACAACAACCGCGACTGTTTTAGCACAAGCAATTGTAAAAGAAGGTCTTAAAAATGTTGCTGCTGGTGCAAATCCAATGGATTTAAAACGTGGTATAGATAAAGCTGTTACAGTAATAGTAAAAGATCTTGATAAGCAATCTCAAAAAGTAGGTAACTCTTCTGAAAAAATTAAGCAAGTGGCGGCTATTTCTGCTAACAACGATGATACTATCGGTGATTTAATAGCAACGGCTTTTGGTAAAGTTGGCAAAGAAGGTGTGATTACTGTAGAGGAAGCCAAAGGAATGGAAACCTATGTAGATGTTGTAGAAGGTATGCAGTTTGACAGAGGCTATTTATCTCCATACTTCGTTACAGATGCAGATAAAATGATTGCTGATTTAGAGAATCCCTACATCTTATTATTTGATAAGAAGATTTCTAACTTACAAGAGATCCTTCCAATATTAGAACCAGTAGCACAATCTAGTCGTCCATTATTAATCATTGCAGAAGATGTTGAAGGACAAGCTTTAGCAACATTAGTAGTAAACAAATTACGTGGTGGGCTTAAAATTGCTGCTGTAAAAGCTCCCGGTTTTGGAGACAGACGCAAAGCTATGTTAGAAGATATTGCTATCTTAACTGGTGGTGTTGTTATTTCTGAAGAAAGAGGCTTCTCTTTAGAGAATGCAGATCTTTCAATGCTGGGCACAGCAGAAACGGTAACTATTGACAAAGACAATACAACAATTGTAAATGGCAGTGGAAAAGCTGCTGACATCAAAGCAAGAGTGAACCAAATTAAAGCACAGATAGAAACTACGACGTCTGACTATGATAAAGAAAAGTTACAAGAGCGTTTAGCGAAGTTAGCTGGTGGTGTTGCTGTACTATACGTAGGAGCTGCTTCTGAAGTAGAAATGAAAGAAAAGAAAGATAGAGTTGATGATGCTCTACATGCAACAAGAGCTGCCGTAGAAGAAGGTATAGTTGCAGGTGGTGGAGTTGCTTTAGTAAGAGCTAAGAAAACTTTAGAAAAAATCACTACTGATAATTTAGATGAAACTACTGGTGTGCAAATTGTAAATAAAGCGATTGAGTCACCTTTACGTACTATTGTAGAAAATGCAGGTGGTGAAGGTTCTGTTGTTATCAACAAAGTTTTAGAGGGCAAGAAAGACTTCGGTTACGATGCTAAATCTGAAACTTATGTAGATATGCTAAAAGCGGGTATTATAGATCCTAAGAAAGTAACACGTATCGCTTTAGAAAATGCTGCTTCAGTAGCTGGCATGATCTTAACTACAGAATGTGCCTTAGTAGATATTAAAGAAGATGCAGCGGCTATGCCACCAATGGGTGGAGGCGGTATGCCTGGCATGATGTAGTCGATTACCTCGACACGTAAGCATTGACTTAAGTCAATCACAACTATAAAGCCCTTGATGAGAATCAGGGGCTTTTTTATATCTAAAAATTAAGAATATTAAAATCCCATAACTGATATTGCTCATTGAAATTTATCAGAATTGTATCCATATTTGTATATAACCTAAAATAATAATATAATGAAAACGATGGAAGAAACTCGATTTATTGATACCGTAGTCGAAACATTGAGAAAAGCAGCGATTGAAATAGAAGAGCTTCAGGTACAAGCTGCATTGGGAAAAGTTGAAGCACAAGACAAATACGAAGAGGTAAAGAAGAAATTCAACAATGTCTTACATGACGCTAAATCTAAAATTCACGCAGGTAAAGACAAAATAGAAGACATTGACACCAAATTTGATGAATTGCGCATACAATTAGAATTAGGAAAAGCTGAAAGTATAGATAGTTTTAGAGTAGAAAAGAGAAAACTATTGTCTAAACTTCATGAAATTGAAGTAAAAATTAAAACCGATAAGCGCATAAACCGTCTGTATGCGTTTGTATTATTGGAAATTGAAAAATTTAGAGTCAACCTTGAAATTTTAGAACAAAAATTTGAACAAGGTAAGGATGGTGCTAAAACCTCTTTTATAAAAGGGAAGCAAGAATTTAATGAGTTCATTGATAGAATTAAGACTAAATATAGTGAAAAAGAAGAAACCAAATGGGAGCATTTTCAAGAAGAAATTTCTGAAGGGTTTCGTCATTTTAAAAAAGCGTTTATAAAAACTGCTTAGTCTTAAAAAGAAAAGCAAACCTAGAAAAATAGAAAATTTAGGTTTGCTTTTCTTTTTAAAATCTATTTATTTTGATACCACCATTCATCATGATCACCCTTTCTTATATCTTTTATCAGACCGTAAGCAATTATCAGAGTAATAGCCAAACTAACGATACCTAGTATTGAAATCCCTCCCCAAAGAGGCCTTATACCTGAAATAATAAACATGGCTGCACCAATTATTAGTGCTGCAATTATAAAAGCAGATACAATTTGCTTGCTAACACGCTGTATAGTATGCACCATTGGATCTATACCCTTATGTGTTAAATCTACTTTAACCTCTCCTCTATTTATTTTACGAATGACATTCTTTAAATCCCTTGGGAAATCCTCCATATAATTACCCAATTCATAGACTGAATTAAGAGCTTTTTCTCCAAATCTAATTGGATTAAAACTCTTAGCAACAGCTCTTAATAAAAATGGTCGTACAATAGTATATTGATCTAAATCAGGATCCAGTTTATGCACAACACCCTCTATTGTCACCAATGATCTGGCAAATAAGAAAAAATGAGTTGGCACTTTTAATCCATGTGCAATGATGATATCCTTTAGCTCTATTAAAATGGTACTCATTTCATTTTTATGCACAGAACGTACATAGAATTTTTCAACAAATTCATTGATATCAAACTCTAAGGCTCTTATGTTTTCTATATTGGTATAGTTAGATAATTGTTGTAATGCCTTAATAATTTTATTTACATCCTTTCTTGTAATGGCCAAAAACAGCTTGCCAAATACTTCAATGTCTCGTGGCAAAATACTGCCCATCATACCAAAATCCAAGTAACATATATGACCATTAGGAAGTACCAATAAATTCCCAGGATGAGGATCTGCATGGAAGAATCCATAGTTAAAAATCTGCTTAAAATAACTTTTAGCTAAACGTCTAGCAATGACATTAGAATCAAAATTTTTGTCTTTTAATTCTGAAAGGTTATCAATTCTTGTACCAGACATAAACTCTAAAGCCAGTATTTTTACAGTCGTAAATTCACGATATACTTTTGGTGCTCTGGCAAACTGATTAGCACTTTCATCTTTAATAATATTATTATAAAAACGCTGTACATTGATGGACTCGTTAATAAAGTCGAGTTCTTTGAGTATGGCATCCTCAAAATTTCTCACCAAGCCCATTGGGTCAAAACTCTTAATAGAAGGTATCCGTTTTTCTAAAACCTCAGCAATACTGTACATTACCTTAATATCTTCAATAATAATGCCTTTAATACCTGGCCGTTGAATCTTTAATGCCACTCGTTTTCCGTTATGTAGTGTCACCTTATGCACTTGTGCCATAGATGCTGAAGCAAAAGGTGTAGGATTGAACCAAGCAAATAGATTTTCTACAGTGTCTTTTAACTCGGTCTCAACAACCTGTTTTGCCAAACCTTCAGGCATTGGCGGCACATTATCTAATAGTTTTTCTAATTCAAACGTCAGTTTTAAGGGAACTAAATCGGGACGGTTACTGAGAATTTGCCCAAACTTGATGAATGTTGGGCCAAGCTCTTCGCAAACCAAACGCATTTTTTCCCATTTGGTATATTTTGTAGCATTTATTCTAGATGCTCTAGGAATTAATCGCTGAAGATACATGAAGCGTTTTTTCTCTTCGAGATATTGCACCAAGTCTTCAAATCCATACTTTACTAAAACCTTTAAAATTTGATTGTATCGAGATACGGATTTATACTTCTTCCCTATGTTAGAATATAGGCTCATATTATGATTTTGTTTCAAGTTTATTTACTCTTGCTTCCAATAATGCTATGGCTGCATCGGCTTGTTCAAACTTTTCATTTAAAGCTTTTATTTCATCTAAATGAGCAATGTTTATTTTTTTGTACACTTTGGATACTAATTCTTCAATCTTAGACTCTAGCTCTTCTTTAACCTGATCGGCTTTATTTAAAATCTTATCCATTAGTTCCAACTCGTTACCTTCTTCATCTGTAGCCGAATCTGAAGCTATCTTATTGAGACCTTCTTTCCTTTTTTCGGACCAATCGTTAAATTTGTCTAATAAATGTGTGTCTCTACTCAACACATAAAGACTAGATGAAAGTGTAACTAACTCTATTAAGGTTTTTGTTTTCATGTCTGAAGTTTTAGTATTATAAACCAACACAAGATATTACTATATGGGTTATCTTAAAATGATTTTAATCAGTTGGCATGACTCAGATCTCATTTATTTTTGAATGTAAATTAGTATGTGTTTAACTTTAAAAATTAACATTATTAAATCTGAACCAAACTTATAAATAATGACAAAAAACGTGGTATGCCTTCATCAAAACAAAAATTATAGAAGTTAAGCACATTAACAAAAAGAAGAAATTCCGTCATCGTATTCCAGTCAAAAAACATAGTAAACTGATTGAGATATTGACAAGTATTCTTATGTAAAAACACCAAATTAAGCATCCCTTCAAAAGAATTAGTTGTTAATTAAGACATCTATTTAAGCAACATCGCAAGTACGCTTTTCTGATTCAAAAAATATGACAACATCAAAATATTAGTACATCTCCACCAAAAAGCTTCTCTATCCTTAGAGATAATGTTGAAAAACATACCAAAAAAGATAGTGCAAAAAAATAATTAAAGATTTAGTGTAGAATTACAAACATCTTAACGATTGAGTTTATAGTAATAAAATGCAGGCAACAATAGAATTAAACCTATAGGCTGTATTAAAAATCGTCTAATATTAAAAAACAAATAGTAGTCTTCTTGCTTAGGATTAGTTACAAAATAAAGGAATGGTATCATTAGTAAAACATAAGCTAGACCATAAATTAATACAGAAAATTTAATAATATTCTTATCCTTAAATATCACATATAATATACCTAAAGACAAAAGTGTATTTAAAAGAAACCTCAGGCTCGTAAATAAAACCAGTTTAGCGACTTCTCGTCGAGGACTATCAATATATAAATAAACATTTTCAAAAAATGTGAGATAAGGGTCGTAAAACAAAATATCTTCAAAAGTTCTTATTAATACCAGCCCCAAAAATAAGACCATCAGCAATATGTATTTTGTGATCTTATTCACTAGCTTTTTTATTTTTAGAAAAACGATTTACCCAAACCATCCATAGTAAAAAAACTGTTCCGTATATAAACATAGGGAAAATAACTGTGTGTAAAATTTCTCTTCTCCATGGGTAATGATATAATCCTACTGACAAGATTACAATTCGAACTAAATTAAAAGCATAGATGATGATACTACCAGCGAAACAGTACATTAAAGTAGTTCTAAATTTACCTGCGAAGGCAATAATAAAAGATAAAAATAAAATAATTATACTTATCGCATTGCAACCTTCAATGATTCTTGCCACAAACTTTCCGTTAATTATGATTTTCATTGACGGTTCGTTTGGGTGAGGTATAACATCAGCCTCATAACCTATTCCATTAAGTAAGGTATTGGATTGTTTTGCTACTAAGTTGGTAAAATAATCTGGGTAAAATTTAGTCCCCTCAGATAATTTTAAATACGAATTATAACCAATTATCAGCACAGAATATACAGCCAAAAAGATGACTATAAATCGAATAACTAATTTATATTTTGCTAAAAGTGCTTTCAAAACAAAAGGAAGTGTTAGTTTGTTGTTAAATTTATAAAAACAGTATTTTAAAACAGCGGATTTTAAAATACTTTTACCAAAAGTTTTTTAACCTATGACTTTAGAAGAATTAAAACCTGAAATAAAATTAATAGTTACACAAGAAAATCTAAGCACAGATAAACGTTTATTGAAGATTTGTAAAATCCTTGAAGCCAACATAGACTATTACAACTGGGTTGGATTTTATTTTAAAAACGGAGACAAAGATGAATTAAAACTAAGCTCTTATGTTGGTGAGCCAACAAATCACACTATAATCCCATTCGGAAAAGGTATTTGTGGGCAAGTTGCACTGAGCAATCAAAACTTTGTTGTTTCAGATGTTAACACTCAAGACAATTATATTGCGTGTAGTATTACTGTGAAAGCCGAAATCGTTATTCCAATTTTTGTAAATGGAGAAAACGTTGGGCAAATAGATATTGACTCCAATACTTTAAATCCATTCACAGAAGTTGATGAGCGTTTTTTGGAGTTTGTATGTAAACAAGTAGCAAAAATAAATGATATTACATACCAGTTCTAATGGCTTCTACAGGATCTAGTTTAGAAGCAGAAATTGCTGGAATGACACCAGAAATTAATCCAATAAATGTAGAAAGAATAAACCCTAAAAACATATTACCAAAGGACAATACAAATTCAAATTCTTCTACCACTCCATTCATAATCATTGCTATAATCCAAACAAGGAATAAACCAACCAAACCACCAACAACAGCAAGAATGATTGCTTCAAATAAAAACTGAAATAAGATAAATCTGTTTTTTGCACCAAGAGATTTCTGAATACCAATAAGGTTAGTCCGTTCCTTCACACTAACAAACATAATGTTAGCAATACCAAAGCCACCAACTAGGAGTGAGAAACCGCTTATAACCCAACCAATAGTATTTAGCACAGAAATAATTGCATCTACAAAAGACACCAATCCAGATAATTTAGTGACAAAAAAGTTATCCTCTTCATCTGCTTTCAAACCACGATAAGTTCTAAATTTTTGTTTTAATACTTGCTCAAACGCGTCAATATCAATACCTTTTTTAGGTTTTATAACTACTGCACCTGGAAGACCATTTACGCCACCATTTCTAAAACTTCTTACAAAATTCACCGGCACAAAGGCTTTATCATCTGGAGAATCACCAAAGCCACTACCATATTTTTTCAAAATACCTATAACTGTAAGTTTTCTCCCGTAAACACGAACAACTTTTCCTATAGGATTAATTTTATCAAATAAATTTTCAGCTAAGTTAGCGCCAAATACTATAACAGATGCTCCTGTATCAGACTCGAGTTCTGAATAGAATCTCCCCTTTTCAATTTTTAAATCATCGATGGTGTATATGCCATGAGATATCGGTGTTACATCTACATTAGTAATCGATTCTGCCTGATATCTAATGGTCTCATTTCCCCCAAAAATAACATAAGCTGATTCTTCAATATTTGAGACACTCCTCCTCAAAAACTCAAAATCATCATAATTGGTTTGAGGAAAATTATCACGCTTCCATCTAGGCACTTCTGTTGGTCCAAATGAAAATTTAGTCACGTAAATTGTATTTTTATCTAAGCCAGCTAAATTTTCTTTAATCTTTTTGTCTAATGAATCTACAGCCGCTAAAACGGCAATAATAGAAAAGATACCAACTGTAACACCCAAAAGTGATAAAAATGTACGAAGTTTATTATTTCTGAGTGCATTTAACGCGAATGAAAAACTCTCTTTAAATACTCTTAAATAGACAAGCATAGGTTGGCTGTTTTAAAACAATTTAAAGATAGGACGTTTTCAACAATTTATTGTTACAAAAAACTTAAAGAAACTGGTTTTATCAAGAAGATTTTACTACTGAATATGTTTATTTTTGCAGCATCAAAAATACAACACAACATTATGAGCAACAAAACCATTTCGTCAGCGCTAATTTCTGTATTTAGTAAAGATGGATTAGCACCAATTGTAAAAAAATTAAACGCACTTAACGTTACTATCTATTCTACAGGTGGAACAGAAAAGTTTATTAAAAATTTGGGCATTGAAGTTGTGCCAGTAGAGAACGTTACATCTTATCCTTCAATACTTGGCGGACGGGTTAAAACGTTACATCCAAAAGTTTTTGGTGGTATATTAAATCGTCAAAATCATGACGGTGATGTTGCAGAATTAGCAGAATTTGAAATCCCGCAAATTGACTTGGTTATTGTTGACCTTTATCCTTTTGAAAAAACTGTTGCATCTGGTGCCAATAATGAAGATATTATAGAAAAGATTGATATTGGTGGTATTTCTTTAATTAGAGCTGCTGCCAAAAATTATGCAGATGTTACTTGTGTATCTTCTGTTGATGATTATTCAGAATTCTTAGAGTTGCTAGAATCTAAAAATGGTATAACTTCTGATGAAGACAGAAAGCGTTTCGCTGCAAAAGCATTTAATGTATCTTCACACTACGATACTGCTATTTTTAATTACTTCAACAAAAATTTTGATGAAGCAGTTTTAAAAATAAGTGAAACTAAAGGTAAAGTATTACGCTACGGAGAAAACCCACATCAAAAAGGGTTTTTCTATGGAGATTTTGATGCTGTTTTCACAAAGCTTCATGGAAAAGAATTAAGCTACAATAATTTACTAGATGTTGATGCTGCCGTTAATCTAATGTTAGAATTTAAAAATGACGCACCAACATTTGCCGTTTTAAAACACAATAATGCTTGTGGTATAGCGCAACGAGATACATTACATCAAGCTTATGTAGATGCACTTGCCGGAGATCCTGTTTCGGCTTTTGGTGGTGTTTTAATTAGTAATTCTGAAATTGATGTTGCTACTGCTGAAGAAATTCACAAGCTATTCTGCGAAGTGGTAATTGCACCTTCTTATTCTTCTGAAGCCTTAGAAATTCTCAAAGGAAAAAAGAATAGAATTCTTTTAATTTTAAAAGATATTGAAATGCCACAAACTAATGTAAGAAGCTGTTTGAATGGTGTTTTAGTTCAAGACAGAAACACTATCACAGACACACTTGAAAGTTTAAAACCTGTAACTAATAGTAGTGCTACCACAAACGAATTAGACGATCTAATATTTGCTTCAAAAATTTGTAAACACACAAAATCTAATACAATCGTTTTGGCAAAAAACAAACAATTGTGTGCAAGCGGAACAGGACAGACAAGTCGTGTAGATGCTTTAAACCAAGCGATTCATAAAGCAAAATCTTTCAATTTTAATTTAAAAGGCGCAGTAATGGCTAGTGACGCATTTTTCCCGTTTCCAGATTGTGTAGAGATTGCAGATAATGCAGGTATTACGGCAGTTATACAGCCAGGAGGCTCTATAAAAGACGAATTAAGTATTAACTATTGTAACAAAAATAACGTAGCAATGGTCTTTACAGGAACACGTCATTTTAAGCACTAAACACACTTTAAATATTGGAATCTTAAATTAAAGTTTGTAATATCCCTAATAATTGAGAAAAAAATTAAGCAATAAACGTCTATAATCATTATTGACATCGTATAATTTATTACATTTACAGATAGTCTTATAATGTAGAAGAGATTAACCCAAATAATTAAGAACAACACATGGGATTTTTTGATTTCCTAACGGAAGAAATAGCCATTGATTTAGGAACCGCAAACACACTAATTATACACAACGACAAAGTTGTTGTAGACAATCCATCTATTGTAGCCAGAGACCGCATAAGCGGAAAAATCATAGCCGTTGGTAAAGAAGCCAACATGATGCAAGGAAAAACGCACGAAAACATTAAAACCATTCGTCCTCTAAAAGACGGAGTAATCGCGGATTTTGATGCTTCTGAACAAATGATAAGTTTGTTTATTAAAAATATCCCTGCGTTAAAGAAGAAATTTTTCAACCCTTCTCTACGTATGGTAGTTTGTATTCCGTCTGGTATTACTGAAGTTGAAATGCGAGCGGTAAAAGAATCTTGTGAACGTGTTAATGGGAAAGAAGTTTATCTAATACACGAACCTATGGCAGCTGCTATTGGTATTGGTATAGATATTATGCAACCAAAAGGAAACATGATTGTAGATATTGGTGGCGGAACCACTGAAATTGCAGTAATTGCTCTTGGCGGTATTGTTTGTGATAAATCTGTAAAAGTTGCAGGTGATGTCTTTACAAATGATATTATTTATTACATGAGAACCCAACATAACTTATATGTTGGAGATAGAACAGCTGAAAAAATTAAAATTCAGATTGGTGCAGCTACTGAAGATTTAGAGTTGCCACCAGAAGACATGAGCGTTCAAGGGCGTGATTTATTAACAGGAAAACCAAAGCAAGTTCAGATTTCATTCAGGGAGATTGCAAAAGCTCTAGATAAATCTATTTTACGTATTGAAGATTCTGTAATGGAGACACTATCTCAAACTCCACCAGAATTAGCAGCAGATATATACAACACAGGTATCTATTTAGCAGGTGGTGGATCGATGCTGAGAGGTCTCGACAAGCGTCTATCTCAAAAAACAGATTTACCAGTATATATTGCTGAAGACCCTTTAAGAGCTGTAGTTAGAGGTACAGGGATTGTACTTAAAAACTTACCTAAATATAAAAGCGTATTGATTAAATAAAAAGGTAAATAATGCAACAAATTTTCAATTTTGTTATTAGAAACAAAACCTTTCTGTTGTTTTTATTGCTTTTTAGTATTGCATTAGCTTTAACCATTCAATCACATTCATATCACAGGAGTAAATTCATAAATTCCGCAAACGGATTAACAGGAGGTGTATATGGCACTTTTAATTCTATAGGTCAGTATTTCAATTTAAAAGACGAAAACACGATTTTGGCTGAGGAGAACAAAATCTTGAGAGAACAATTATTTAATAGGACTTGGATGAAGGATTCGTCATATATTGATTCCAGTTATTCCAAAGGAAAATATACAATTAGAACCGCACAAGTTTATAAAAACAGTTATTCGCTTACCAATAACTACCTAACACTCAACAAAGGCCAGAAAGATAGTATTAAAGAAGATTTTGGAGTTTTTACATCTAAAGGAATTATTGGTATCATTGATAATACGTCAAATAATTATGCTACAGTATTATCTATTTTAAATAAGCGAAGCCGAATTAATGCAAAGCTAAAATCAACTGACCATATTGGAACTTTAAAATGGGATGGGAAATCCCCTTTTTATGTACAACTTGAAGATGTCTCTAAGTTTGCACCAGTAAAAGTTGGTGACACCATTGAAACAGGAGGTGAATCTGCAATTTTCCCTAAAGGATTAGGAATTGGCACCATCGATAGTTTTTTAACTGACGTAAGTGGAGATACCTATACAATACAAGTAAAATTATTTAACGATATGACTAATATCGGAACTGTTTATATTTTAGAAAATGGTGATAGAACAGAAATTAAAACTTTAGAGAATCATAGTAATGAATAATGTAGTAGGGATAAATATTATTAGATTTATAGCACTACTTTTAGTGCAGGTCGTTTTAGGTAATAACATAAATTTTCTAGGATACATTAACCCATATATTTATATCATATTTATCTTTTTATTCCCTATTAGAGACAATAGACTCGTGTTTTTATTGGTAAGCTTTGCTTTAGGCATGTTGGTAGATATATTTTCTGATTCTGGTGGAGTACATGCGGCTGCGTCAGTTTTTTTAGCTTATACAAGACCGATACTACTAAAAACATCTTTTGGTATGCTTTACGAGCATCAAAGTATAAAGTTTGGTAATACAGAAATTGGTAGTTTAGTTACATACATCACATTTGGTACTGTTCTACATCATTTCATATTATTTTCTCTAGAAATTTTTAACATCTCTAGCATACTTTTAATATTAAAAAAGACGTTATTCTCTAGTATTTTCACCATCATACTTAGTGTCTTAATTATAATTTTATTTAGTCAAAATCGAAAATGAGAAAATTTCTCCTCTTAACAACTGTTATTCTCGTTGGTCTCGTTTTTATTGCACGTTTATTTTACCTACAGGTTTATAGTAGCTCTACTTACGATATTTTCGAAGACAATGCTATAAGTAAGGTTTACAACTATCCAAAACGTGGTTATGTATATGATAGAAACGGAAAGCTTCTAGTTGCTAACCAACCATCTTACGACGTAATGGTAATACCAAGAGAAGTTATCCCTATGGATTCTTTAAAACTGATTGAGTTTTGTAATCTATTGAAAATAACACGCAAAGAATACGATAAAAAACTCGCTAGAGCTACAAAGTACTCACGTCGTTTACCATCACCATTTGTGCCTCAACTTTCAAAGACTGACTACGCTGTCCTTCAAGAAAAAATGAGAAAGTATGATGGCTTTTATATTCAAAAACGATCCTTACGATCTTATCAAACGAGTATTGGTGCCAATGTGCTTGGTGATATCGGAGAGGTTAATCGTACGATTATTGATAAACAACCATATTACAAAATGGGTGACCTTATAGGTAAGCAAGGTGTTGAGAAAACATATGAGCAAACTTTAAGAGGCGTAAAAGGAATTAAGTTTATACAGAAAGATCGTTTTAATAAGGATATTGGTCCATATAAAGATGGTATATACGATACTTTACCAAAACCTGGCAAAGATATAACCATAACTATAGACGCCAAATTGCAGGCTTATGGTGAATTATTAATGAAGCATAAACGTGGTGGCATTGTTGCTATAGATCCCAGTAATGGTGAGATTTTAGCAATGGTAACAGGTCCAAGCTATAATCCAAATTTACTAGTCGGTAGAAATCGTTCTAAGAATTTTTCAAAATTATATAGAGATACCATCTCAAAACCTTTATTTGATAGAGGGTTGAAAGCACAATATCCTCCTGGCTCACCATTTAAGGTAATCAATGCACTTATTGGCTTACAAGAAGGTGTGGTAAAAACTGATGATAAATTCACTTGTAGAATGGGTTATTATTATGGCAGTAGGCGCCTAACAGGTTGTCACCATCATAAAAGTCCTGTGGATATGAATTTAGGGATTGCCCAATCTTGTAATGCTTATTTTGTAAATGTTTATCGTCGCATTATAGATAAATATGATGATGCAGGTGAAGGAATGAATATTTGGGCAGAACACACAAAAAGTTTTGGTTTAGGTAATTATTTAAATAATGATCTTTCCGTTGGAAACAAAGGCAGAATACCAGACGGAGATTATTATGATAGGGCTTATGGAGCTAATCGTTGGGGCTCAACTTTTATTGTTTCTAATGCCATCGGTCAAGGAGAAGTTGAAGCCACTCCTATTCAACTAGCAAATATGGCAGCAGCTATTGGTAATCGTGGTTATTATTACACACCACATATTATAAAATCTATTGAAGGAGACACCATACCTAACAAATACACAGCTCGAAAACACACAACTATCAATAAGCAACATTTTGAACCTGTTATACAAGGCATGTTCGATGTATATAACAAAGGAACAGCTAAAACGTTGAGAGTTCCTGGTATTGAGATTTCCGGAAAAACAGGAACTGCAGAAAATTTTGTGAAAATTGATAGTGTAAAAACACAACTAACCGATCACTCCATATTTGTAGCCTTTGCACCAAAGGATAATCCCACAATAGCTATTGCAGTATTTATTGAAAACGGATATTGGGGAAGTCGTTTCGCTGGGCGTATGGCAAGTTTAATGATCGAAAAATATATTAAAGGTTATATTACCAGAACTGATATGGAAAACTGGATCTTAACCCATAGTCTCGAGAATGAATACGCAAAACCCTATTCTGGTAAACCTTTTAAAATTAATGGAGAAACTACGCTTCAGGTAATCGATAACTATGCTACAAAGAATTCAAAGCAGAATGACATAAATCAATAAAATCGATGCTTAGAGAAAACCAAAGACGTTTTAAATTTGATTGGATTACCATTATTTTGTTTTTGTTATTGGTAGGTTTTGGGTATCTCAATATTTTATCGGCATCTCATGTTGGTGAAGTTACAAGTTATTTTGACACGTCTCAACTTTACGGTAAGCATCTGATATTTATTGGGTTGACTTTTCTACTCATTATTCTAATCCTTTCGTTTGAAGCAAAATTCTATGAGCGTTTTGCCAGTATTATATATTTAGTCGCCATTTTTGCCTTAATTGGTTTATTTATTTTTGGAAAGGATGTTAATGGAGCTCGCTCTTGGTATGGCATTGGCAGTATGACTATTCAGCCAAGTGAGTTTGCCAAATTCGCTACAGCTCTGGCTGTAGCGAAGTATATTAGTGACTTGCAAACAAATATGAAAACCTTAAAAGATCAGCTCCGAGTTGTTGCTATTATCTTTATTCCTGCGTTACTAATATTACTGCAAAATGACGCTGGTAGCACCATTGTATATCTTGCTTTTTTCTTTGTGTTTTATAGAGAAGGCTTGCAACAAATATATTTAGTTGTGGCACTGTCATTAATAGTTTTAGCAGTCTTATCATTAAAATTTGGAGTTTTGGTTGCTAGTGTAGTTGCTATTGCTGTATTATTAGCAAGATATTTTATTCGAAAAAAGAAGCGCGCATCGATTCTTCAATATATAGCTGTATTAATAGTCTCTATAGGGTTTTCTTATGGAGTAAAATTATTCTATCAGCATGGTTTAAAAATCCATCAACAAAATAGAATTAGTCTTTGGTTACGTTTAGAAAAAGATCCTACCAAATTAGAACAAATGAAGAGGGACGAAGCGTACAATCTCATTCAGTCAGAGCAAGCAATAAGTTCTGGAGGGTGGACTGGAAAAGGTTTTTTACAAGGCACAAGGACTACTGGTAAATTTGTACCAGAACAACACACAGATTACATATTTAGTACTGTTGGTGAAGAATGGGGTTTTTGGGGTAGTAGCTTTGTAGTGCTTTTATTTGTAATGCTTATTATTCGGGTTTTATATCTGGCGGAATCTCAAAAGTCACAATTTAGTCGCGTTTATGGCTATGGAGTCGCTTCTATACTATTTGTTCATTTTACCATTAACACAGGTATGGTAATGGGATTAATACCAACGGTTGGTATCCCTCTACCTTTTTTTAGTTATGGTGGCTCTGGTCTTTGGG
>NZ_CAXBGB010000016.1:0-39893 GCF_963975125.1 uncultured Winogradskyella sp.
CTCATAATCAGGTGGTCCTTGGTTCGAGCCCAAGTGGGACCACTTTTAAAACCTTGATAATCATAGAGATTGTCGAGGTTTTTTGTTAGAGCAAATCTATAGACTTTAACATTATTCACTAAAGTCTTGATTTTATTTATTTGATAATTTTTAATGTACTATAAGTCCACAAAGAACCATCCTAAAAGTTTTAAATAAACCCACCAGGTTTGAAGCTTAAGTGTATTAAACAACTGTAGAAAACAGAATTGATTATATCGGTGGTTCTTTAATGGGTTTAAAAACTAATAAGACTGAAATCTAAAGGTATTTTTGCAGGACTTTTGGGATGTGCAATTTCAGTATTTAAATTTTGAGAATCAAAATGATGAGCATATTGTAACATTAGTTGATGTTGATTGCTACAGATTTATAAGGGGTTTTAGGAAACAATAGCAGAAGAAATTATTGATTTGTATCATAATTTCATTTAGTAAATCGGATTTTAACTAATAGAAATTAACTGATTTGTTTTTGACACTTTCTCTATTCGCATGTTATTTCTTTTTTATACTAAAGCCACTTCGCTAATTGTTTTGAATTCTAAACACTTTTTTTAAATACCCACCGTTTATAAAGTCTAGTAGAATTATAAATTAATATTATATTTGTATTAAATATTTTACAAAAACGTAAGGTTTTTCCCTAATATCATTGAATTTTACGTGTTTTATCGATAATATTTACCGTTTAAAGATGTTTTTTGATAAAATTAATTTTGGTAATCCATTTTTTTATTTATTTTTACACCTTAATTAACAGCATGCATAACAAGAATATGTTGGTCTCAATCTTATTTTTTTTCGTAGGTTTTATATCTATGGCTCAAGGTAGTACACCTCCTCCTCCAATGCCACCTCCACCTCCAGGACTTCCGATCGATAGTGGTGTAATTGCTTTATTTATAATTGCGTTAATTTTTGGTGCTTATAAATCTTATAATTTTTCGAAGCACGCGGCTTAATGCCTTAAATCGTTTAGTCGTTTCACATATTTCCCTATCACATCAAATTCTAAATTAACAGAATCTTTAATTTTTAAATTTTTAAAAGTTGTATGATTATAAGTGTACGGAATTATTGCTACTGAAAAACTGTTGGGTAAAGAATTTACAACCGTTAAACTAACTCCATTCACTGTAATCGAGCCTTTTTCAATTGTAATATTATTAAGGTTTTTATCGTATTCAAAACGGAATACCCAACTCCCGTTTTCCTCGAAAATATTTATGCATTTTGCAGTTTGATCTACATGTCCCTGAACAATGTGTCCGTCTAAACGGTCACCAAGTTTCATAGCACGTTCTATATTAAGAGAATCATTTTCTTTGAGATTACCTAAGTTGGTCTTATCTAATGTTTCTTGTATTGCAGTTACGGTATAAGCATCACCATTTATACCAACAACAGTTAAACAAACACCATTATGGGCAACACTCTGATCTATTTTTAACTCATTGGTAAAAGAAGTTGAAACTGTAATCTGCAGATTACCTCCATCTTTTTCTAGCTTGTTTATTTTGCCTAAATCCTCAATAATACCTGTAAACATATACTGTGTTTTATTTGGTCAACCCAAGTTATGCTTCATTACAAAGGTATAATGTATAATTTGAGTTAAATTTGTAACAGCAAAGTTAAATAGATATGGTACACCAATAATCAATTTTAATAAAAAAAAATAGGATAGCGTATATATATATATGAGAAAAGACGAAAAGATAATTGTTGGAATTTCTGTTGGTGATCTTAATGGTATTGGGGCAGAAATCATTATCAAGACCTATGAAGATCCGAGATCATTAGAATTAAACACTCCTGTCATTTTTGCCTCTAGTAAAACCATGCAGTTTTTTAAAAATTATTTTGAAAGTAAAATCAGTTTTTTCAATATAGATACTCCAGAAAAACTTGTACACGGTAAGGTGAATGTTGTTAACGTATGGAGTGAGTCTGTTAAAATTGAATTCGGTCAAACAGACAAAAAAATTGGGGAATACGCGATTAAATCACTGGCAGCAGCAACAAAAGCATTAAAAGAAGGAGCCATCGACGTATTAGTAACAGCACCTATTAATAAGCACAATATCCAGTCCGATACGTTTAATTTCCCTGGGCATACAGACTATTTAGCCAAAGCCTTAAACGGAAAAAGCCTTATGTTTATGGTGTCTGAAAGCCTACGAGTTGGGCTTTTAACAGATCATGTGCCATTAAAAGACGCTAGTAACCATATTACTGAAAACCTTATAATAGAAAAGATAGCCACAGTAGTAAAATCCTTAAAACAAGACTTTGGTATTAGAAAACCTAAGGTTGCAGTTTTGGCTATAAATCCTCATGCAGGAGACAATGGTGTTATTGGTAATGAAGACGATACTGTTTTAAAGCCAACACTAGATAAAATAAAAGCAACTGGTCATTTAGTTTATGGACCTTATTCTGCAGATAGCTTTTTTGGTTCTAATACATACAAAAAATTTGATGCTATAATCGCCTCGTACCATGACCAAGGATTAATTCCTTTTAAAACAATTGCTTTCGGACAAGGCGTTAACTATACGGCTGGTTTAGAAAAAATTAGAACATCTCCAGATCATGGTACGGCTTACGAAATAGCAGGGAAAGGTGTTGCAGATGAAAGCTCAATGAAACAAGCTATCTATACAGCTATCCAGATTTTTAGAAATAGAGAAGACTATAATTACTATAGTAAAAATCCATTAAAAAAAGCCTCAAGATAGTTGTAAACAAAAATTGTTGATATCTAGGTGTTAGATAAGTAAAAATTTATATATTTGCAGGCTCAAAATGAGTGTGATAATGAAGGCATTAAAGGCTTATATAATTCCTTTTATAGGATTAAAGGTTGGGGAGCATCATTTTCATTATCAAATTGATAATAAGTTCTTTCAAGATTTTGAATATAATGAGTTTAGTGCAGTTAATATAAAAATTGATCTTAAGTTAGAAAAAAAAACCACCTTTTTAGAGTTATATTTTTCGGCTTCTGGAGTAATAAATGTTAATTGTGACATTACTAATGAACCTTATGACCAAGATATTAATGACAAATTCAAGTTAGTTATTAAGTTTGGTGATGAGTATAACGATGACAACGAAGACATATTAATTGTAACACATAGTGAATACGAAATTAATGTATCACAATATATATATGAACTTATTGTATTGGCGGTTCCAGTAAAACGAATTCATCCTGGTATTGAAGACGGTACATTGCAATCAGACATACTATCAAAATTAGAAGAATTAAGTCCTAGTGAGGACCATAAAACAAAGTCATCTGAGGATATTGATCCTCGTTGGAATAATTTAAAAAAACTATTAACGGATAAATAACATTTAAAATGGCACATCCAAAGCGTAAAATATCAAAAACAAGAAGAGATAAAAGAAGAACTCATTATAAAGCTTCAGTACCTCAAATAGCAACTTGCCCAACTACTGGTGAGCCACACTTATACCATAGAGCTCATTGGCACGATGGAAAATTATACTACAGAGGTCAAGTATTAATAGACAACTCTGTTGAAGAAGAAAATGTAGCATAAGTATTATGCATGCATATAAGAAAACGCTCACTTGTGAGCGTTTTTTTTGTTTTAATTTTCTGAATCGAGCAAAAACTACTTAATTTGCATAATTATTTGCCAAAAAACGATGAAAATTGAATAAAAAACGTTGGTTTTTACCAATTTTCTATACTTTTAATTAATCTAAAAGCTAATAATGAGTAAAATCACAGCGGCAATTACAGCTGTAGGAGGCTACGTCCCAGACTTTGTTTTATCAAACAAAGTATTAGAAACTATGGTTGACACAAACGACGAGTGGATTACCTCACGCACAGGAATTAAAGAACGTAGAATCCTTAAAGAACAGGGAAAAGGAACATCATTTTTAGCCATAAAAGCGGCAGAGAATTTAATTCAGAAAAAAGGATTAGATCCTAAAAAAATTGATCTAGTAATAGTTTGTACAGCAACACCAGACATGAAAGCTGCCTCTACTGCCGCATTTACAGCAACACAAATTGGCGCTATAAATGCATTTTCTTACGATTTAGAAGCAGCGTGTTCTAGTTTTCTTTTCGGAATGTCAACAGCAGCAGCTTACATAGAAGCTGGACGTTATAAGAAAATACTCTTAATAGGCGCGGATAAAAATTCTTCATTTATCAATTATAAAGATAGAGCAACATGTATCATTTTTGGTGATGGCGCTGGCGCTGTGTTGTTTGAGCCAAATGAAGATGGTCTGGGATTACAAGATGAATTATTAAGAAGTAATGGAGAAGGAAGAGAGTTTTTACAAGCAACCTATGGTGGTTCTTCATACCCAATAACGGAGGAAACTTTTAATGAAGGCAAGCATTACGTTTTTCAAGATGGCAAAACAGTCTTTAAGAATGCTGTTTTTAATATGGCTGATGTTTCTGAAAGAATAATGAAAAGAAATAACCTCTCAAATGACGATATTTCTTGGTTAGCGGCTCATCAGGCAAATAAGCGTATTATTGATGCAACTGCCAATAGGATTAACTTAGAAGAAGAAAAAGTAATGATGAATATTCAAAAGTATGGTAACACTACATCTGCCACGTTACCATTACTATTATTTGATTATGAATCACAACTTGAAAAAGGTGATAAAATAATATTTGCCGCCTTTGGTGGTGGATTTACTTGGGGCTCAATTTATTTTAAATGGGCTTATAATTCCTAACAAAACTAACTAACAAAAACTAACTACTATGGATTTAAAAGAAATTCAGAACTTAATAAAATTTGTAGCCAAGTCTGGCGCAAGTGAAGTTAAGTTAGAAATGGATGACATTAAAATCACCATTAAAACAGGTTCAGAAAGCGACACTACTATAGTGCAGCAAATACCCATGCAAGCTGCGCCCATGGTACAACAACAAATGCCCATGCAAGCTACACCAGTAGTAGAAGCACCAATACCATTAGCGGCAAATGAAGACTCAAAATATATTACTATTAAGTCGCCAATCATTGGAACGTTTTACCGCAAGCCATCACCAGACAAACCAGTTTTTGTCGAGGTTGGTACGGAAATAAAAGAAGGCGATGTACTATGTGTAATAGAGGCCATGAAATTATTCAACGAAATTGAGTCCGAAGTTTCAGGTAAAATAGTAAAAGTACTTGTAGATGATTCGTCACCAGTAGAGTTTGATCAACCATTATTTTTGGTAGATCCATCATAACCCAATTTAAAATTCCAAAGTATAATTCCAAAGTAACTGGAATTTGGAATTTGAAATTTTAAATACCTAAAAGTTATGTTTAAAAAAATACTAATTGCCAATAGAGGTGAAATAGCACTACGTGTTATTAGAACCTGTAAAGAGATGGGTGTTAAAACTGTTGCAGTTTACTCGACTGCAGATGCAGATAGTCTTCATGTTAAGTTTGCAGATGAAGCAGTTTGTATTGGTCCACCACCAAGTAACCAATCTTATTTAAAAATATCTAATATCATTGCCGCTGCAGAGATTACAAATGCAGATGCTATTCATCCTGGTTACGGATTTTTGTCTGAAAACGCAAAATTCTCTAAAATATGTGAAGAACATGGCATTAAATTCATTGGCGCATCTGAAGAGATGATAGACCGAATGGGTGATAAAGCCAATGCGAAAGCGACGATGAAAGCTGCAGGTGTGCCTTGTGTACCTGGTAGTGAAGGTGTAATAGAAACCTTTGAGGAGTGCAAGAAACTTGCTAAAGAATCTGGTTACCCTGTAATGCTAAAAGCTTCAGCAGGTGGTGGCGGAAAAGGGATGAGAGCCGTTTGGAAACCAGAAGATCTTCAAAATGCTTGGGAATCTGCTCGTGCAGAATCTAAAGCAGCATTTGGAAATGATGATATGTATATGGAGAAGCTTATAGAAGAGCCTCGTCATATCGAAATACAGATTGTTGGTGATTCAAATGGAAAAGCTTGTCATTTATCAGAAAGAGATTGTTCGATACAACGTCGTCATCAAAAATTAACGGAAGAAGTGCCTTCCCCATTTATGACTGATAAGTTGAGAAATAAAATGGGTAAAGCTGCTGTTAAAGCTGCGGAATACATTAAATATGAAGGAGCTGGCACTGTAGAATTCTTAGTTGATAAGCATAGAAACTTCTACTTTATGGAAATGAATACACGTATTCAGGTAGAACACCCAATTACAGAGCAAGTTATAGATTTTGACTTAATACGTGAGCAAATCTTAGTCGCTGCAGGAGTGCCAATTTCTGGTAAAAATTATTTACCACAATTACACTCTATTGAATGTAGAATCAATGCAGAAGATCCATTTAATGACTTTAGACCTTCACCAGGTAAAATAACAACATTACATGCTCCGGGTGGGCATGGTGTTCGCTTAGACACTCATGTTTATGCTGGTTATAGCATACCACCTAATTATGATTCTATGATAGCGAAGTTAATTACTACAGCCCAGACTAGAGAAGAAGCTATAAATAAAATGAAACGCGCCTTAGATGAGTTTGTTATCGAAGGGATAAAAACCACAATTCCGTTTCATAGACAGTTAATGGAACATCCAGATTATTTGGCAGGTAACTATACCACTAAATTTATGGAAGACTTTGTGATTAAAGAAGAAGAAATTGAAGATTAAACTAAAAGCTCCTAAATCTAGGGGCTTTTTTATGCTATGAATTTATCCTATTGGGAAATAAAAAGTTGGTTAACTAACGTAGATTATACTATTGTTGGTAGCGGTATTGTTGGCCTTAACTGTGCACTACAGCTAAAAGCCCATTTTCCTAAATCAAATATACTCATATTAGAAAAAGGAATGTTGCCACAGGGTGCAAGCACTAAAAATGCCGGTTTTGCTTGTTTTGGTAGCCTGAGTGAAATTATTGATGACCTTAAATACCATTCTGAAGATGAGGTCTTGGAGCTCATCAAAAAACGTATTAATGGGTTACAACTACTTCGTAAAACTCTAGGTGATAAGACTATTGGTTATCAAAATTTAGGTGGTTATGAGTTGTTCATAAAATCTAATGAAGCACTTTACGAGACTTGTCTTAAAAAACAGAGCGAGATTAATACGCTTTTACAACCAATTTTTGGAGATGATGTGTTTTCATTAAAGGAAAACAGCTTTAAGTTTAACAAAATATCATCTAAGTATAGTTTTAATCAATTTGAAGGTCAGCTTGATACTGGTAAAATGATGGCGTCATTGTTAAGTAAAGTGCAACAAGAAGATATTAAAATATTAAACAACTGTAGTGTTGAAGAATTTGTAGAAGATAATAATGGTGTGAAAATTAAAACTAATAGTTTCGAGCTTTCGACCAAAAACCTTCTTATCGCAACTAATGGTTTTGCGTCGAAAATTATTGAGCAACCTGTTAAACCAGCAAGAGCACAAGTTTTAATAACAAAGCCAATTAAGGGTTTACATGTTAAAGGTACATTTCATTTAGATAGAGGTTATTACTATTTCAGAAATATTGATAACCGGATTCTATTAGGAGGCGGACGTAATCTCGATTATAAAACCGAAGAGACATCTGAGTTTGGTGAAACAGAAATCATTCAAAACAAGCTAAAAGATTTATTAAGAACCACTATTTTACCAAATACTGATTTTGAAATTGATCGTCGTTGGTCTGGCATTATGGGAGTGGGTAAACAGAAGAGCACTATAGTAAGGCAACTTAGTAATTACGTGTATTGCGGAGTCCGATTGGGTGGAATGGGTGTTGCAATAGGTAGTTTGGTGGGAAAAGAATTAGCAGATTTAGTTGAATGAATACAAAACAGCAACTTTACTTAGCGTGTCAGAACTTCTTAAACAAGCGCTTTGGAGTTATTCAAAACACCATTTCCGATATTCAGAATTCATTACAATCCGAAACTAAAAGTAGTGCAGGTGACAAGCACGAAACAGGTAGAGCTATGCTGCAATTAGAACGTGAAAAAGCAGGCCATCAATTGTCTGAAATTCAAAAATTAAACGAGACACTTCATAAAATCAATGCTGAAAATAAGCATCAAATTGTAGCATTAGGTAGCGTTGTCTATTCTACACAATCTAATTATTTTATTGCAATTAGCGCTGGTGAAATAACAATTAAAGACTCTAAATTTTATGCCATTTCGCCAATAACTCCAATAGCAAAACTTCTATTATCAAAATATGTTGGTGATACTATTCAGTTTAGAGAAAGTACCTTTATCATCACAAAAATTGAGTAAAAGAAACAACTTAAAAACTTTATATATAAATCGATGAGAAGGTTTGAGAATCTTATAACTTAAGTTCAATGAAATAAAAGTAAATTTTTAGTATAGAAAAATCATTTTCATTAGCTCATTAAAGTATTGAAATTCAATATTTAAAAAACCGCTTGATTTTATTTTATCAAGCGGCTTTCATTTTCTATTGTTATTTCTGCCTTTCTACTTCGATTAAGATAGGTTTTGGTAAGAATTTATTTTTTGATAAACTTTCGCTTTATGCTTTTTCCATCAGATTCTAATCTTAAAAAGTAAATTCCGCTTTCTAAACTTGAAACATCTAAGGCATTCGATTTTAATTTTATATTAAGAATCCGTTTTCCATTAATATCAAAGACTGTAGCAATTTTATTAGTAATATTAGCCGTAGTTTCGATATTTAGTTCTTTATCAACAGGATTTGGGTAAATAACAACATCCGCTAATGCTTCGTCCGTAATGCTTAAAGCAGAACCTTCTTCAATATTATGTGTTGTATTAATTGTTGGGTTAGCAATATAATCTATAGTACCAGAAGGCCAATATATAGTGATATTATCAATTGTAGTTGCTGTACCAATACCAAAATGTGTAGTCAAAGAACTCATAAATTCAAAGCCTTCGCCACTTCTTACATCTCTAATTTGAGTCCCTGCGCTTGTTGTAATCTCCACTCTTGCACCAATACCATTTATATTACTCATGTTTGGTGTTACATGATCCATACCTATGGTATTAATTTTAATCCAGTTATTGCTATTGCCTTGATTATAATAAATAGTACCGTCGAAATAGGCATCAATAAAACCATCATTGTTTAAATCACCAAAAGCTCCATTTTTATAATTGATTTGGTTAGGATCTGCATCTTCAAAAGTCATATCTCCTTTACCATACATTATTGCTCCACTACTAACAATGTCTAAGTAACCATCATTATCTATATCGAATGCCGAGCTTTCCCAGCCTGTTGGTGCAGATATACCAGCACCAGCTGTAACATCTGTAAATGTATAATTAGCAGCCTCACCATTATTCACCATTAACTTATGACTACCAGAACTTGCTCCAACAAAAACATCCATATTTCCATCATTATTAAAGTCTCCCCATGCAGAAGACCATGTTTGCATAGGATCTGCTAAACCGATACTTGCTGCGTTTTCCGAGTATGTATTGTCTCCATTATTGGTTACCATCATATTAGTCCTTCGTTCTTCAATACCTCCACATTTTGCAATAAATAGATCCATATTTCTATCGTTATTATAATCTATCCAAATAGATCCATAATCACCACCTCCAGGATAATTACCTAAAGAATATGGTGCGCCTGGTGTTGTGTCTGATTGATAGAAGGTAAAATTTCCCGTTCCGTTGCTATCATTTAGAAAGTAAACATTTGGTTCAACATCATGACAAACAAAAGCATCGAGTTTGCCGTCATTATTAATATCAACAAAATTAGAACGTTGAGAAAATGTATATTGATCACCTCCAGTAGTGGACTGTTCTGTAAAACCGGTTCCATCACTATTAGCTTTCATAAATGTAACACCACTTCCTCCACCATATAATAAATCGGTT
The DNA here is from genome assembly GCF_963975125.1 of uncultured Winogradskyella sp. Lineage (GTDB taxonomy): Bacteria > Bacteroidota > Bacteroidia > Flavobacteriales > Flavobacteriaceae > Winogradskyella. The sequence continues at coordinate 9,930 of NZ_CAXBGB010000016.1, forward strand.
TTTCCATTAGCATCAAAATCTGCAGCAGCAATACTCCAAGACGGAGTAAAGTCTGCAGTAGGAGTAGCTATATTAATATTAGTGAATGTACCGTCTGCATTTTGTTGTTGTATATTAACATTGTTAGCAGTTACACCAACGATATCATCTAGAAAGTCACCATTCATATCTACAACTGCAGATGGATTAAAGGGCTCGTTTCCATTTAAAGTAATTGGGCTAGTTGAAAAATTAATTCTAGAGCTAAGAAGTGTATTAAAGGTTATTGGACCTACCCAATTACTATAATCTCCACCACCACAGTTACCGCGAACATAAACTTCATAGGAGGTGTTTTCATTTAAACCAGTTGCATTGTAAGGAGAATTTGTAGTAGTAGCTGTTCCATTTGTACTTGGAGTGCCTAATGCTGGATCTTGAATTACTATTTCCCAGGCTAATTCTGTTGATCCAGGCGACCAAGATAATTCTGCAGAATTAATTGATAATTGTGCAACACTTAGATTTGTAATATCAGGACATGCTGGAGGAACAGATGATGTAATTGTAGGAGATGTAAAACAGAATCCATAGCCATAAGAATTATTATCTTGGTAATAGATGCGATACTTAAAATTTGATAATTGATTAGCAGTAAACCCCGAAATATTTAAAACAGCACTTTCAAAATCAGCGTATTCTGCTGAACAGTAATCACTTGTTGTGGCATTTGGTGTGCTAGTATCTAGAGGACTTCCAAAATTCACCCAATTAGAAGCGTCAGCATCCCAATATTGTAAAGTTAAAGTTTCATTTTGCCATACTCTTAAAACATAAGTTGCAGTTACATTAATATAAGATTCATTAGCATTATATGCAGGTGTTAAATCTATGACTGTTGATTCTGCTGCAATATCATTTAAAGATGTATTACCTGCATTATCATCATCGAACGCAAAGAGCGACGAACTTGTTGGGTTTTGTAAAAATACATTTGCATCATCATCTATATAAGTGCCCGAAAGTGTCCAATTACTGTTTGGCCAGCTTGCAGACTCATTTAAGACTTGAGCGTAGCTAAAATAACTGGTGATTAATAGTAAACATAAAGTAATTTTTTTCATAATAAATAGTGTTTAATCGCAATTTGTTAGTGAGGTTATCCATTCTTGTACTAATCTAACACCCTCTTCGTGTTTGAGTGTTCTACCAAATAAAGGCATTCTGAGCGACTCATCAGTAGTATTTATTCTATAATAAAGAATTGAAAGGTCTAAATTATTGGGTGTTACAATATACGAATTCGGAATGAATTGTGTTTCGGGTTCAACACAGACACCAAGATTTTCAGAGTCTGCATTGACTTGATATGCAAATCGCATAGGTCTGTAATCACAATAACTATCATCTGAATGACAATGTGCACAGTTAATATCTACATAAGAGCGCACTCTAGATTCTAAAGATTGGGACGTATCATCCCAAGCTACAGTAGTGTCAATATTGTTTGGTAGAGCATTTTCTAAATAACCAAATTCAATTAATTTAGATAATTGATTCATTGTTCCGTCAGCAAATTCATAATTCCTATTTAAATTTTGAGGCTTAGGACCTATAGGAATTGGTATGCTAGCAGTATTATGACAAACAAAACATTCTGCTCTCGACGGAATACGATAATTAACGGTTTTAGTAATATTATTCTCTACCCAACTTAAATCTATGTAACTCCCATCATTTTGGAAATATGCTTCGGTTTGTTCGTCGTTCCAAACGTATTTCGCAAATTCCCAACCTTCCGTTTTCTTATACATTATTCTGGTTTCAATGATTTTTGTTGTGCTGTTTGGTAACACGTTATCGTAATAGAAATTTTTTATTAGCGCTGTACCAGTAGGAAAATCTAAAGTAGAATAGTCATCTATATAATTTGCTTTAACTCCATTTGGCATCCAAATAAAGCGTTTTTTGTGAGCGTAATCTGTAAAAAGTGGAGAGATTAAATCATAAGGAATAACACCAAAAGATGGATTAAGATTTTTTAAATCACCTTCAAAAAAATTGTATTCTGAAAGGTTTTGAAAAGGAGTGTCTCCTGTGAAAAAAGTAACTATAGAAGATGATGTAATTGTAATTGAGACATTTTCTGTTTTGCAGTTTTCTGAATTGTCACAAATAGTATATTGAAATGAATCTTCACCAGTTTCATTAGGATTTGTGACATAAATTATAGTATCGTCACTTGGGTTATTTGGAGTATTGTTTGGGTCAATTATTGTTGCATTACCTCTTGTAGGATTACTTATAGTTAATTGCCCATTTGAAGGAATATTAGAATCATTTGAGAAAATAAAAATTTCGATTTCCGAATTTTGTATAAGAGTAACGGAATCTGGAGCTGTTTCTATATTTAAGGATGTTAAAGAATCATCTGTACCACAAGAGAGCAGAAGTAAAATAGTAAGTAAAAATAAAGCGTAGGTTTTTTTCATGCACAATTAAATAATTCAACATTAATAGAACAGTTAACTACTTAAAAACCCTATCATTAAATTGAAAAATTAGAGATAAATCTACGTTATTTTTATTAAACCGTTAGTTTTTAACCGAAAAACTACTTATATATTAGATTAAGTAGTCTAATCACTCTACTTAAATACGTTATATTTTAATAGAAAGAAACGGCTTAAAACATTAAATCTAATGTATTTGTTAAAACCAAAATAGAGATAAATTAAACACATAGGAGTAAAAAAGGCTATAAACTTGTTTTTTTTATACAACATTGGCTTTAATTTCACTAAATATCTAAAGTACTTTTCTGGTGTCATTAAAAATTTCAACACTTCCCTAATCGGGCTTTTAAATTTTGGTGGTTCGTAAGAAATTCCTACTTGGTTATCACCCACATTTTGGTAGAACCCATGACTTAAAGTATCTAAAAATTTTAGTTTTTTAGTGCTTTGAAACAAACCTACTTTTAAAGCCATTTTAGTCATAGTGTTTTGCATCATTTTTTCTGAGTAACATAATGGCTCTAGGTTTTCTAGAAGCTTTTTATGTAAGCAAAACATGTCTTCTTGGTGTGCTTTAATATGATTGTCGTACAACCATTTTTCTTCAGGCTTATGATATTCTAAAGTATAATCTTTGGTTTCTAAACTATAACCTAAAGCACTACCATGATCTGCTGCAGAGAATTGCTCATAAAGTTGCATGTTAGCCATTAATATATATTCATTATAATCTGTGTATGGCATTAATGAATAATTGAGTCCGTAACGTTTGGTTTTAGGCTGAATATCATAGATCTCACCAAGACCAAGATAATAGCCAGTCACAGAGATTTTATGATTATAAAATTTATATATAGCCTCTTGCATTGTTCCTCCCCAACCAATATCTACAAGGTTAATTCCATTTTTTTCAATGCCCGAGTTAAAAGAATTAATGTAGGTTTTAAAGGCTTTGTGACTTAATTCCCTATGCGTATCATAATAATTTTTGAAGGTTTTGTTTTGCTTTAAGTTTTCAAAGACGGAAGAGCTAAAGAAACCTTCAATATTAGTTTCACCTTCAACATTAAGCTCTGATATAATTTGAGTTCTCAAATCACTGGGACAATTGACAGCTAATAAAAAATCATCTGTAGAGATGTCACTATACTTTTTTTGTAAATATCCAAAATCTTCAACATCAATATCTTGTAATGCAATTTGAAGCGATGCTTGTCTCGATACTTTTAAATAGTGCGTATTTATTTTTCGACTTTCATCTATTTGAGTAAAGTTTTGATAGGAGTCGAACAGTTTTTTAAGAAATTGTCCTTCGCGAGATAAGAAGAACAAATCCTTGAGGTTCTTTCTTCTTGCGGTTTCGTACATACGCTCAACAAACGTATGATAAAACACAATGTATTCTGTATAAGGAATAGAAGAACTTTTATTGCAGGTTTTATAAACGTCATTAATGATACTTTTTAAAGCCTTTTTATCATTCCCAAAATTATTGCGCCTGTTCTTTTTTAGATATTTTTTGTGAGGAAGTAGATAGGCATTAAGCCCATTTTTTTTGGCGTTGGCATAATCACTTCTTAGATTATCACCAATCATCATCACTTCTTTGGGATTAAGAGATAATTCTGAAAGAATTGGTTCGTAGATTGAGCTTGTGTGCTTACTTTTTTCTAGTGCAGCCGAACTGTAAATACCTTCAAACAAATCTAAAATGCCATGATGCGTCAGTAACTTTTCGAACAGTGTTTTTGATCCATAAAAATCTGAAACCAAATAAACCTTTCCTCCATTAGATTTAAAATATTTTAGGGTATCTAACACATCCTGATTGAGGTATTGAACATCTGATTCTGCTCTTACATCAGCATCTTCAAAAAGAGAAATAAATTCATTCTTACCTTTAATCAAAACGACATCTGCATTAATAAGACGTTTGCATATTTCTTCTTTTAATGTATCATATGGAATTTCGACATCTTCCCTGCCCAAGGTTTTAATAAGATACTTAACCGATTCTTGCCTTATAAAATAGAGTTCATCGATAGAGATAGGTAAACCCAATTCTCTTATCATAAGTTTAGCCCAAATTCTTTGTGTATAGTTTGGGTGCACACGTCTATGGACTATAGTATCGTAATAGTCTGTAAAAAGAAATTTTATATTCTTTTCTTTAAGCTCTTTTTGTAATTGGTTAAGTGACAAATAGTTTAGATTGGTTAATAGCTAAATAATAGTTTATCCTTTTACTTTTTCTTTCGTTTTACTCGGTAATACATCAAATCCCATGTTATAAAGTGTAAAACCAAAAATATCTGCATACTGCTCAATCGTTTTACTCACAGGAGTACCAGCTCCATGACCAGCATCGGTTTCAATTCTTATTAAGGTTGGGTTATTGCCTTTTTGTTTACTCTGTAATTCAGCGGCAAACTTAAAACTATGTGCAGGTACAACTCTATCATCATGGTCTCCTGTAGTTACCATTGTGGCAGGATATTCCACACCTTCTTTTACGTTATGTAAAGGTGAATACCCTTTTAAGTATTCGAACATTTCTTTGTTATCTTCTGAGGTTCCGTAATCGTAAGCCCAACCAGCACCAGAAGTAAAGGTGTGATAACGTAACATGTCTAAAACACCAACAGCAGGCAAAGCAACTTTTGCTAAGTCTGGACGTTGTGTCATTGTGGCACCAACTAATAATCCACCATTAGAACCACCTCTTATTGCTAAGTAATCTGATGAGGTATAATTATTATCTATAAGATATTCTCCCGCGGTGATAAAGTCATCAAAAACATTTTGTTTTTTAAGTTGTGTGCCTGCATTGTGCCAAGATTTTCCATATTCTCCTCCACCTCTAAGGTTGGCTACAGCATAAACACCTCCTTGTTCCATCCAAACTGCATTGGGAATACTAAAATTTGGTGTTATAGAAATATTAAAACCACCATAACCATATAGAATAGTGGGATTTTTACCATTAAGTTTCAAGCCTTTTTTATGTGTAATAATCATAGGTACTTTAGTGCCATCTTTAGAGGCATAAAATACTTGCTTACTTTCATAGTCTTCTGGATTAAAATCGATACTTGGTTTTCTAAATAATTCTGAAATTCCGTTTTTTATATCATATTTGTAGATACTGCCAGGAGTTACATAATTAGTGAACGAATAGTATAATTCTTTATCTTCCTTCTTTGCTCCCGAACCCCTTATGGATCCTACACCTGGCAATTTAACTTCTCTCACTAATTTGCCATCATAATCATACTGTAATACTTTTGAAACAGCATCTACCATATAATTGGCAAAAAAGTAACCTCCGCCAGTTACAGTACTCAATACGTTTTCGGTTTCAGGAATAAAATCAACCCAATTCTCTGGAATTGGATTTGAAGCATCAACCGTAACAATTCTTTGGTTTGGCGCTCCAAGATTTGTCATTATGTAAAGCTTAGAACCTAGATTTTCAATAATGTTAGAATCTGAATCTGTATGCCCTAAAATTTCAATTAATTGAGCATTAGGAACGGTTAAATCCTTAATGTATAATTTGTTGCCAGAAGTTGATACTCTAGGCGTAATAATTAAATAACGATCATCTTCCGTAACTCCACCATAAATATAACGGTGTTTTTCTTCCGTAACTCCACCATATATTAATTGATCCTCAGATTGTTTAGTTCCTAATTTGTGATAATACACTTTATGTTGATCTGTTTTAGCAGACAGTTTGCTTCCTTTTGGTTTATCGTAGCTAGAATAGTAAAACCCTTCATTTTTGTACCAAGACATACTAGTAAATTTAATATCAACTAAGGTATCCTCTACGACTTCTTTTGTTTCTGCATTCATAACAAGAATCTTTCGCCAATCACTTCCTCCTTCAGAAATAGAATAGGCTAATATCTTACCATTTTTAGAGAAACTTATGCCTCCTAAAGAAATAGTACCTTCTTCGTTAAATGTATTTGGATCTAAGAAAACTTCAGCTGTTTTTGGATCATCACCAGTTTTGTATTTGTAAATTACGTATTGGTTTTGTAAGCCATCATTTTTATAAAAGTAGGTATAATCACCTTCTTTAAATGGTGGTCCAATTTTTTCATAATTCCAGAGTTTAGTAAGTCGTTCTTTTAATTCTTCTCTGTACGGAATATTGTCTAAATATCCGTAAGTAGCTTCGTTTTGAGATTTAACCCAAGCTTCGGTTTCTTTGCTCCGATCATCTTCTAGCCATTGGTAAGGGTCAGCAACAGATTCACCAAAATAGGTGTTTACAGTATCAACTTTTTTAGTTTCAGGATAATTTACAGCTATAGCTTTCACGGGTTCAGTTTCATTTTTACAAGAAACAAAAATACTTAGTAAAGTGGCAATGAGAATTATTTTTTTCATATTTAGGATCTTTGATATAAGATGTTGTTAAAATCAAAAATAAGAATTTGCTAAAATTGACTTAAACCGAAATTTTTTAAAACTTAAAGTAATTAGGAGCAGCAATATAACTAGAAACGCAACTAAAAAATTAATTAATTAGCTGAAATACAAAAATTTACTGCTATTCTGAAGGCTTTTAAAAGCTAAAAAAGGTTTACACTAATGCGCTATTGACTAAGTATTCTGCTATTTGTACTGTATTAGTTGCAGCACCTTTTCTAAGATTATCACTAACGACCCAAAGATTTAGAGTGTTAGGTTGAGACTCATCACGTCTTATACGACCTACAAAAACATCATCTTTGCCATTGGCATACATTGGCATTGGGTAAACATTAACATCTAGATTATCTTGTACTGTTACTCCATCAGTTTCATTGAGTAGTTGCCTCACTTCCTTTAAGTTAAAATCATTTTCAAACTCAACATTAATGGCTTCACTATGTCCACCAGCAGTAGGGATTCTAACAGCTGTTGCAGTAATGGCAATTGTTTTGTCGTCAAGGATTTTTTGAGTTTCCCTTACCAATTTCATCTCTTCTTTGGTATAACCATTTTCTTCAAAAATATCGCAATGCGGAATTGCATTTTTGTGAATTGGATAAGGGTAAGCCATTTCTCCTTTTTTACCCGCAATTTCATTTTCCATCTGCTCAATAGCTTTAACACCTGTGCCAGATACAGATTGGTATGTGGAAACTACAATACGCTTTATTTTGTATTGTTTATGAAGTGGAGCTAATGCCATTACCATTTGTATGGTAGAACAGTTGGGATTGGCTATAATTTTATCGTCTTTAGAGAGTTGATTGGCATTAATTTCTGGAACCACTAATTTTTTAGATAAATCCATTCTCCAAGCTGAAGAGTTATCAATTACAATAGTACCAGCTTCTGCAAATTTTGGGGCCCATTCTAAAGAAGTGCCACCACCTGCAGAAAACAAAGCAATATCTGGGCGTTTTTCTATAGCAGTAGGCATACTAATAACCTCAATATCTTCTCCTTTAAACTTAATTTTCTTACCAACAGAACGCTCTGAAGCTACTAATAATAATTCATTAACCGGAAAATTACGCTCTTCTAATACTTTAAGCATTACATTTCCTACTAAACCGGTTGCGCCTACAATTACTACTTTCATGACAACATATTTTGTTTAACAAAATTATAGTATTTCCTCAAGTAAATAAGGTTATTTAGTCATAAAAATGGAGTGCTAAAATTATGAGTATCAAAAAAAAACCCAAACAATTAAGTCTGGGTTTGGCTAATAATAGGTAATGTAGCGGTATCGCTAAATTTATTATTTTTTTAGAGCATCTCTAATCTCTTTTAATAAATCAATTTCAGATGGTCCTGCTGGCTCTTCTGGAGCTGGTTCCTCTTTCTTTTTCATGTTGTTAACGGCTTTAACGATCAAGAACATGACAAATGCCACAATAATAAAGTCAATAATATTAGTTAAGAATACTCCATATTCTAAATAGACTTCACCTGCTATTTCCCCAGCATCATTTAGGATGCCATCTTTTAATTTATATTTTAAGGCTTTTAGGTCTGAATCGAAAATTAAACCAATTAATGGTGAAACAATACCTCCAGTAAATGCAGTAACTACTTCTTTAAAAGCAGCACCCATTACAAAACCTACTGCAATGTCCACAAGGTTACCCTTCATTGCAAAATCTTTAAATTCTTTTAACATAATTTAGTGTTTTAATAGTTAGTTAATATATTAGTAGGACACTAAGGTAGTTAAAAAAGTCACATTTTTTAACATGCTAGTTACTGTCTTATATATGAGCGCTTTACACGTTGAGAAATAGATGTAATAATTTCGTAAGAAATGGTATTGGCTGACTCAGCGAGATCTGATGCTTTATAATTGGTGTTAAATACAACAACCTCATCACCTTCTTTACAGTCAATATTTGTAATATTAACCATAATCATATCCATACAAACGTTGCCTATAATTGGTGCTTTTTTACCTTTAATAATTACAAAACCTTTTTCATTTCCATAAATACGGTTAATACCATCAGCATGACCAAGAGGAATAGTAGCCGTTTTTTCAAAACCTTTTGATTTATAGGCTCTATTATAGCCAACCGTTTCGTCCTTTTCAATCTTATGAATTTGTGAAATCACAGATTTTAAACTTGCAATTGGCTTAAGGTTTTCATCTTCTCTAGCTGAATTACCAAAACCGTACAGTCCTATACCACATCTCACCATATTAAAATGAGCTTCAGGATAATTTATAGCACCAGAGGTATTACTTAAATGCAACCAAGGTTTATAACCGATTTTACTTTCAAATTTTTTTGCAGTAACAATGAAGCTTTCAATCTGATGATTTGTGAATAATTTTTCATTAGCATCTTCACTAGCTGCCAAATGTGAAAAAATAGATTTTGCAACAACCGCTTTTGTGGTTTTGAGTTTAGAAACGATATAATCCACGTCATTTTCCCCAAACCCTAATCGGTTTAATCCTGTATTAAATTTAATGTGTATAGGGTAATCGGTTTGAGACTGTTCTTCGGCAACTTTTATAAATTCTTTTAAAACTTTAGCATTGTAAATACTAGGTTCTAAGCAACGTTTAATTATAGTTTTAAAATTTATGGGTTGTGGGTGCAAAACAAGAATTGGTGTTGTAACACCTGCATCTCTTAAAGCAACACCCTCCTTTGCATAGGCAACTGCAAGATAGTCCACGTTTAAATTTTGAAGATGTTTAGCAACTTCTACCGAATCGCTCCCGTAAGCAAATGCTTTTACAACGGCTAAAAATTTCGTTTCGGGTTGTAACTTGGATTTTAGATAGTTGAAATTATGGGTTAGTGCACCTAAATCAATTTCTAAAACCGTTTCTTGTGCTTTAGGCATCAGACTTTTTTTCTTTAGAATCAATTTCTTCAGCATCATTCACTTTCATTTTCCTCACTTTATCTCTCAGCATACTTTTGTAATAAGCTGCTCTGCTTAAAGGTTCGTATTCGTCTACCTCACCAAGTAAAACTAAATCATCATTTTTTGATTTCCTATAGCTATACTGGGCTAAATTTCCTGTTTTAGTGCAGACAGCATGCACTTTAGTCACATATTCTGCAGTCGCCATAAGATATGGCATTGGTCCAAAGGGATTCCCTTTAAAATCCATATCTAAACCAGCAACAATCACTCGAACTCCTTTATTAGCAAGGTCATTACAAACTCTTACAATCTCGTCGTCAAAAAACTGAGCTTCGTCAATGCCAACGACGTCACAGCCATCTGCCAAAATAGGAATATTGGCTGCGGCAGGCACTGGTGTAGAGCGAATTTCATTAGAGTCGTGAGATACCACCATTTCGTCATCATAACGCACATCAACAGCAGGTTTAAAAATTTCAACCTTTTGTCTTGCAAATTGCGCGCGTTTTAATCTGCGAATTAACTCTTCAGTTTTACCAGAGAACATCGATCCACAAATCACTTCTATCCACCCAAATTGTTCTTTCTGATTTACCGTATTTTCAAGAAACATTTCGTAATTTTAGCACTAAAACGTAGTATTTTTTTCGTTTGTATAAAGGTCAATCAAATTTATTAAAAATCAAAAGTAAAACTCATGAAAAAGAAATTAGAATCAGAATTAGTTAGTATAGCACACAGAATTCTGAAACTTAAGAGTAGGGAAAATATAGATAGAATGCACGAAGAGGTTTCTAAACTATACGAAAAGCTTACAGTTTTAAAATTTGCACAAGAGAATTTTGAGGAAGACATGCCAACAATTGGTAATGATTCTTCGTTTTTTGATATGTTAGATACGGCTTTTAATAATAAGGTTAGTGATAATATAGAAGTTGAAAATAAAACCTATATCAATTTAGATGAGGTTGAAGACGACGGCATTATGGTGCCTGTAATGGAGAAGATTAAAGATATGGTGGCACAAATGCCTGAAGAAGCGCAACAAGTTGATGCAATTTTAGAAAAAGCGTTATCTAAAGAGACACCAACGACCATTGAGTTTGAAACAATAACTTCAGGCTTTGCTCAAATTCCGGAGTTTGAACCTATTGAAGATGCACAAAAACGTGAAGCTGAGGAGCAAAAGAGATCTTTAAATGATAAGTTAAAAGGGAAGAGCCTGCAAATTGGGTTAAACGACAAACTTGCTTTTATTAAGCATTTATTTGAAGGCAAAAATGAAGATTATGATCGTGTTATTTCTCAAATTAATACTACACACTCTTTAGGCGAAGCTCGAAAATTAATTTTAGAAATGGTAAAGCCAGATTACAATAATTGGGAAGGTAAAGACGACTATGAAGAACGCTTTATTGAAATTGTAGAAGGTAAATTCAACTAAATTGATGCGTACCAAACAAATTGTATATTGGATAAGTACTGCTGTTTTATGTGGTATTTTCCTGTACTCGGCTTTTATGTATTTCACTAAAACCGAAATGATTAAAAGTTTCTTTGAAAGTTTTAATTATCCTGCCTATATAGTCATTCCTCTTGCAATTTTAAAAATTTTAGGAGTTGCAATGATTCTATGGAGACAAAGGAAGTGGTTAACAGAATGGGCTTATGCTGGTTTTTTCTTTGATTTAGTTTTAGCCACAGCTGCACATAATTATGCTGGTCACGACATATTTGGTTTTTCACTTTATGGCTTAATTGCTATTTTTCCGTCGTATTTTCTTGGTAAATATATTAGAGACTAGATATAAACTTTAAATAGATTCCCGATTTCTCGGGAAATGAATATGAGCAAACTTTACCTAGTACCAACACCTATAGGAAATTTAAAAGACATCACTTTTAGAGCGATCGAAGTTTTAAAAGAAGTCGATTTAATTTTGGCTGAAGACACAAGAACTTCAGGAAAACTATTAAAGCATTACGAAATCTCTACTCAAATGCAAAGCCACCATATGCACAATGAGCATAAAACGGTGAATCATTTAATTGAAAAATTAAAATCAGGCTTATCGATAGCAGTCATTAGTGATGCTGGTACTCCAGCGATTTCAGATCCTGGATTTTTACTAGTTAGAGCATGTGTCGAGAACAATATTGAAGTAGACTGTTTACCAGGAGCAACAGCTTTTGTGCCTGCATTAGTAAATAGTGGTTTACCAAACGACAAGTTTGTGTTTGAAGGTTTTTTACCTGTAAAGAAAGGTCGCCAAACAAGACTTTTACTACTAGCTGAAGAAACCAGAACTATCATTTTTTACGAAAGTCCACACAAGTTGGTTAAAACTTTAGGTCATTTTTGCGAGTATTTTGGTGAAGATAGATTGGTATCTGTCTCAAGAGAAATAACGAAACTCTATGAAGAAACCATTCGTGGAACAGCTAAAGAAGTTTTAGAGCATTACACCAACAAACCACCAAAAGGGGAAATTGTTATTGTGGTTGCTGGAAAAAAGTAAACCTATATCAGTTTTCGTCAGTTCAAGTGTCAAGCTTTTTTGCTTGATGTATCGAGAACCAATTTTATATGGATTCATTATTACACGATATTTCTCAATGCACAATCTGCAAATCAAACCTTCCATTGGCTCCAAGACCTGTAGCTACAGCACATCAAAACTCTAAAATTATAATTATAGGCCAAGCACCAGGAACTAAAGTTCACGAATCTGGAATTCCTTGGGATGACCAAAGCGGAAAAAAACTAAGACAATGGCTAAACGTGACTGACGAGCAATTATTAGATAAAATGCCTAATGTAGAATTGATAATTCTAATTGGTGCCTATGCACAGAAGTATTATTTAAAAGATAAAGCGAAACGAACTTTGACAGAAACAGTTGGAGAGTACAAATCTTATTTACCAGAGTATTTTCCTGTTCCGCATCCATCACCAACCAATCGCTTTTGGAGAAGTAAGAACCCTTGGTTTGAGGAATTGGTTGTGCCTGAGTTACGCTGGATAATTAGAGACATTATTTAGACTATCAAATTATAAACTTAATGATTATCAAGATAAGTAGGTTATTATAAAAAGACATCAACATTAGTTGTTTATCAAAAAACACTAAAAATGATAGTCAAACTACTTTGATTATCATAAAAACAAAGATATTAACATCAAAAGACTTTGTTCTTAATAAATATAACATGAATAATATGGTACTAAATTTTGAAAAGGCAGTCGATTATCATTATGATCAATTTCCTCCACAGTCACTTCGTTACGAGAGGTTTATAAATGAACTAATAAAAGCTACAGATGCTATTGCAAGATATGATCAGATGCTCAAAAACATTCACAATAGTGAAATTTTATTAGCGCCATTAAGAAATCAAGAAGCAGTTCTATCATCAAGAATGGAGGGTACGATAAGTACAATAGATGAAATATTACAGTTTGAGGCCGATAGCGATGGTATTTCACCTCAAAACTCCAACTTTAGATCAGATGTTTTTGAAACTATTCTCTATCAAAGAGCTCTTATTAATGCTCAAAAGGCAATGGAGGATGGCTATAAATTTTCTAAAACTTTAATTAAAACTATGCATCAACAATTACTGTATTTTGGGAGAAGAGCATCTAAATCCCCTAGTAACTTTAAGTATGAGCAAAATTATTTAGCAGACAAATTAAAGAGGAATATTTTATTTGTCCCTATTAGCCCAGAGAAACTAGATGAAGGTATCGAAAATCTTATTACTTATCTTGAGAATGAGGATGGTCACCCTACTTTAATTAAAACAGCTTTGATGCATGTTGAGTTTGAAGCTTTGCACCCATTTCAAGATGGGAACGGAAGAATAGGAAGGATTTTAATAACACTGTTTCTTTGGTCAACAGGAGTTATATCTGAACCTCATTTTTATATTAGCGGTTATCTAGAAGAGAATAAAGATTTGTATATAGATACAATGCGCAATGTCTCTAAAAATGGTGATTGGGAAAGTTGGTGTGCGTTTTTTTTAAATGCTGTTGAGAACCAAGCAATGAGAAATTTAGAAATAGCAGAAAAAATCAAAGAACTTTATGAAGAAATGAAGAGCATTTTTTCGGAAGTATTATCGTCAAAATATAGTGTGAATGCATTAGATTACATATTTACAAATCCGATATTTAGAAAAAATAAATTTACTTCAAATAGCGGAATACCAGCTCCAACCGCATCGAGATTTACTAGAATTCTTTTAGAAAATGAATTAATTGTTACACGAGAAGAATCCTCTGGTAGAAGAGCGGCTTTATATTCATTTGAACCATTAATGAAATTAGTAAGGGTATAAAACCTCACCATTTCTGGCAAGGTTTAATCTAATTTATCTAAAAGACGACTTGTGCAGGGTGAAGTCGAAGTAAGCGCTCTAAAAATTTAACAATCTAGATTCCTGCCTTCGCAGGAATGACAATCTAATATTGTGAGCCATCATGTTTCCCAACCTCATAACCATGCTTCCCTAAATATTTGTTTCCGCTTTCTACAGCACCTTCTTCAATAGAAGTTCCCATAGAATCATTCCAACGATTTAGGTATCCAAACAATGAAATTACACCAAGCATTTCTACAATTTCACCTTCGTCCCAATGCTCATATAAACGTTTTTTAATATCTGCATCCACAGCATTTGGCACCATAGAAGCCGCTAAACTAAAATCTAAAGCAGCACGTTCCGCATCAGAAAACGCAACATGTGTTCTGTATTCCCAAATATTATCTAATTGCTCTTGTTCTGCGCCATAACGTTCCGCAGCTCTAATAGCATGTGCTTGGCAATACCTACAACCTGTTGAGTTACTACTCACCCAAGCAATCATACGTTTTAATGCTGAGGTTACACGACCTTCGTTAGCCATAACCGCTTTATTTAAGTTTATAAAGGCTTTACTTATAGCTGGTCTGCGTTGCATGGTTAAGACCGAATTAGGACAAAACCCAAGAGTTTCGTTAAAGAATTCAGCCAATTCTTTGGTTTCTAAATCGTGGTCCGCAGACAATGGTGTTACTAATGCCATAGTTATTTTTTTAGTAGTATTTTTGATTGTACAAGATAGGAGTTCTAATATTTAAACTAAAAGAAAATGGCTGATAAAATCACAACACATTGGCAAGGCGGAATGACGTTTGAGTCTGACAACCCAAGTGGAAAATCCGTAATAATGGATACAAATGTTGAAGGACAAGATGAGCGATTTGGCTTATCACCTAAAGCTTTAATGTTATCGTCTTTAGCTGGCTGTACATCATTAGATGTAATTTCTACTCTAGATAAAATGAAAGAAGAGATTGATGATTTCAAAATTGAAGTTTCAGGAGAATTAACAGATGAACATCCTAAATATTATCACTCTGTAGTTGTGGACTATCACTTTTATGGTTCAGATTTAAATAAGAAGAAATGCGAACGTGCTGTGAATTTATCCGTTGATAAATACTGTGGAGTGATGGAAATGTTTAGACGATTTGCTAAGATTGAAACAAATATTATTTATCATATAGCTACCAAGCGATATTAGCTAAATTTTTTTATGCGTTGGACACTAAAACCAAAACCAGAACCATCAAAAGTTGAAGACTTAAAGAAAGCACTTCAGGTAAATGATATTGTTGCGACTCTATTGTTGCAACGTGGCATTGATTCTTATGAAGTCGCTAAAACCTTTTTCAGACCAAGTTTTGAAGAATTGCACGATCCATTCTTAATGAAGGATATGGGTAATGCAGTTGCTAGAATTGAAACCGCAATTGCTCAAGGTGAAAGTATTATGGTTTATGGAGATTATGATGTGGATGGTACAACGTCTGTCGCTCTAATGTCTTCCTATTTAAAAACTCGAATTAATTCTGTCGCTACTTACATTCCAGATCGTTATGACGAAGGTTATGGAATTTCATATAAAGGTATTGACTTTGCGCACGACAATGATTTTTCTTTAATTATTGCTTTAGACTGTGGCGTCAAGGCTATTGATAAAGTGAAGTACGCAAATGAAAAAGGTATTGACTTTATTATTTGCGATCATCACAGACCAGGAGATAATCTTCCGGATGCTGTAGCAGTTTTAGATCCAAAACGAGACGATTGCGAATACCCTTTTAAAGAATTGTGTGGCTGTGGAGTGGGTTTTAAATTGATTACAGCTTTAGCATCAAATCAAGGTGAAACGGTTGAAGATTTAGTAGAGTATTTAGATTTAGTAGCAACAGCGATTGGAGCAGACATTGTTCCTATTGTAGATGAGAATAGAGCACTAGCTTATTTTGGATTACAAGTGATTAATACCAATCCACGACCTGGAATGAAAGCAATAATCGCTGAGGTAAAAAAAGATGAATTGACGATTACTGATGTGGTTTTTATTATTGCACCAAGAATAAATGCTGCTGGCAGAATGAAACACGGCAATCATGCAGTAACACTTTTAACTGAAACAGATTTTAATTTAGCGGCTGAGTATGCTATGGATATTGATCAGTTTAATACAGATCGTAGAGAAACTGATAAACGAATTACTGAAGAAGCTTTAATTCAAATTGAAGAAAACAACGAACAAGAAGGCTGTACCACAGTGGTTTACCATGAAACTTGGCACAAAGGTGTTATTGGTATTGTTGCTTCGAGATTAATAGAAACCTACTACAGACCAACATTGGTATTTACGAAAAGTGGTGATAAACTCGCAGCTTCGGCACGTTCTGTTTCTGGTTTTGATGTTTATAACGCTTTAGAGGCTTGTTCAGAATATATCGAACAATTTGGTGGTCATAAATATGCAGCTGGCTTAACATTACTACCAGAAAATTACGAAGCTTTTAAAGCAAAATTTGAAAGTGTAGTAAAGGAAACCATAGACCCAAAATTATTAACACGAGAACTGAAAATTGATACAGAAATTGAATTAGGAGAAATCAATGATAAATTAATGCGAATTCTAAAACAATTTGCGCCATTTGGGCCAGGTAATTTATCACCAACCTTTATGACGCAAGGCTTAAAAGATACAGGTTATGGGAAATGTGTAGGTGAAGATGATAAACACATTAGACTTACTGCTACTCAATCTTTCAACGACAAAATAGTCTGTATTGGTTTTGGGTTAGGTGATAAAATAGATATCATTAAAAACAAAAAATCGTTTAGTGCTGCCTATTCTATTGATGAAAACCATTGGAAAGGCAATGTGAGTTTACAGCTAAAGCTAAAAGATATAAAAGAATAAAATTTATAACACTTCGTTGAGTAGATATGAAACAACCAAACATAATTTCTATTCTCATTTTCAGCAATATTTTAATTGGTCAAAATCTAGTAATCAACCATAGTTTCGAAACTCATAATGAATGTCCTTGGCATATAGGAAATTTTGCTAGTAGCGTTTCTGATTGGTCAATACCAAATATGGGTTCAACAGATTTTTTTAATGCTTGTAGTAAGAATGATAATACAGGTATTAAAAATTATAATGGATACCAAAAACCTAAATCTGGTGATGCTTATGCTGGCATGTATTTTTTTACGGATAAAAATTATAGAGAATACATTCAAGGAAAACTATCTAAAACATTAATAGAAGGGGAAAAGTACAAGATGACTTTTTATATAAGTCTTGCAGACAAATCATCTTATTCGCTAAAAGATATTCAAGTTTTAATTACAGAAGAACGATTAAAACCTTGTTATAAATCCAATAATTGTGAGAAAGCGATAAAACCTTCAAAAGCAACAAAAGAGAAATTTAAGATGTATTCTAATTCAGAAGACATTTACTTTTCTGATAAAGAAACCTGGATGGGGTATTCTTTCGAATTTACAGCAGAAGGTTACGAGAATTACTTTTCAATTGGCAATTTCTATAGAAATCCTAAAACCAAAAAACAGAAAGTATTATCTACAAGTACACTTTTCTTTTCATACTATTACATAGATGATGTTTCGATAGAATCATTAGAAAAAGAAGAAGGGAAACTTATTGAAAAAGTTGTTGAAGAACCAGAAATAAAAGTGAATGAAGTCTACACCTTTAAAAATGTACTATTTGATTTTGATAAGTCTGAATTGTTAGACGTCTCAAAAGAAGAGCTAAATCAACTTTACAAACATCTTAGTAAAAACTCAAACTTAAATATTGAAATCTATGGACACACAGATAATGTTGGCTTAGACAAACGAAATAAAGAATTATCTGAACAACGTGCAAAAGCTGTGGCAGATTATTTAATTTCGCAAGGCCTTGATACGTCTAAAATTAAGTCCTTTGGATTTGGGAGCTCCAAGCCGATTTCTGATAACGAAACGGATGAAGGACGACAACAAAATAGACGTGTTGAATTTAAAATAACAGACAGTTAACATTTGGCAAAAAACGACCCATACGCAGCTTTAAGAATCAAAGAATTCAACATCTTTATATTGGTGCGCTTTGCTTTAGTTTTTGCGTGGTCTATGCAGTTTGTTGTTATAGAATGGCAGGTGTATGCCTTAACAAAAGACCCTTTATCACTTGGTATAATTGGTTTAATGGAAATTATTCCAGCTTTAGGAATGGCTTTATTTGCTGGTCATATCGTAGATCAGCGCGAAAAACGAAACCTCTTAGCCATTTGTATTGCTGCATTTTCACTGATCAGTTTTGGTTTGTTTTGGCTAACATCAGACGGCATTGAAGCGACTTGGTCTAAAAAAAACATCCTGTACTCAATATATGCACTAGTATTTTTCGGCGGCTTTTTACGTTCATTTTTTGGGCCAACCATATTTTCACTAGTAGCTTTAATTGTACCTAAGAAAATTTACCCAAATGCAGCAACTTGGAATAGTTCTACATGGCAAATGTCTCGTGTATTGGGTGTTGGTTTTGCAGGTTTTTCTATTAGTTGGATTGGTGTGCATTGGTCTTTATGTATTGTTTTTGGTCTGGTAATGTTTTCTTTGCTAGTTTTATTTCAGATAAAAAAGAAACCAATTCTCAATCCAAATATAGGTGAACCGATGGTGCAGAGCTTAAAGGAAGGTGTCAATTTTGTTTTTAAAACTAAAGCTATTTTAGGAGCTTTAACTTTAGACATGGTGTCTGTATTGTTTGGAGGTGCTGTGGCTTTATTGGCGGTTTTTGCTCAAGATATTTTAAAAGTAGGACCAAGAGGTTTCGGTATTTTAGTCGCTGCTCCTTCTGTTGGTGCATTTTTAACCATGTTGGTAACCGCTTACATTCCTATCAGTAAAAATGCAGGAATGAAATTACTTGTTGCCATTTTTGGCTTTGGAGTGTGCATAATTGTATTCGGATTGTCTTCGACTTTCTGGATTTCAGTCGTTGCTTTATTCTTTAGTGGAGTTACAGACGGAGTATCTATGGTTATTAGACAAACCATTCTTCAACTTAAAACACCAGATCATATGCGTGGACGAGTTTCTTCTGTAAATTCTATGTTTGTTGGGTCATCAAATGAGTTAGGTGCTTTTGAAAGTGGGTTAACAGCAAAAATCATGGGAACAGCAACTGCGGTAGTTTTTGGTGGTACCATGACGTTAATTACTGTAATTACTACAGCTGTGGTATCTCCTTCTTTCAGGAAACTAGATTTAAGAAAGGATATTGCGGAACACGAAAAAGAAGAGACCTAATTTCTTATACTGTTCAACTCTGCTATGAGTTCATCTTTTATAACACTATCAGAAATATTTAAAGGAAGCTGATTTGCATTTAATAGGTTTGGATTTTCGAGAGGGTTGTTACTTAAATTATAGAAGGCTTCGTTAGTATTACCAAAGCTAATATACTTATGTGTTGCGTCTCTAATGGTATAATTTGTAGTGCCATCATCGTTACCAATTTCTGTGTAAATATAGTCTCTTGTTTCTGCATTAGAACTTGTTAATAGGTCTTTAAAGCTTTTACTATCATTTATTTGTGGTGTTGTATTACCTGCTAATTCAGAAATGGTAGCAAATAAATCGGTAGTATTAATTAAGGCATCTTCAATAGCATTTATTCTGGTAACATCTTTCCCCGAAATTATCATTGGTACGTTAACACCTCCTTGATAAACACTTCCTTTAGCTCTTTGAGAAGCATATTCTTGAACCACCTGATTAGGTGTACCATTATCTCCTATAAAAATAATGACTGTATTATCTCTTTCTGCTTCAGACATAGAAGCTATCAATCGTCCTATTTCAGTATCCATAGCTTCAATCATTGCTAAATAATAAGGTAATGGATTAGCATCAATACTTGCTTGGTCTGAAGGCAAACTACCTTGACTATGAAGATTATTAGGTGGTAAATGAAAAGGTGTATGTGGAGCATTGTAGGCTAACCAAAGAAACCAAGGCTGAGTTTGTTGGTCAACCCAATCTATAGCTAAATCAGTAAATTTTGTAGTTGTGTATTCATTAGAACTAGACGTTGCACCATTTTCGGTAAAATTCCAATTGGTGTAAGATTGTACACCACCATTTATTAATCCGGCATAATAACTAACACCCATATTAGTGGGATGACTTGGATCTGTTGACAAGTGCCATTTTCCTATAACCGCATGAGAATACCCAGAATTGGTATTGTCTAAATGCTTTTGTAAGGATGTTTCAGATATAGACATGACGTCTTCAACTTGCAGAACATTTGTTCTAAGTCCATATTTTCCTGTTAGAATAGTTCCGCGAGTAGGAGTACAAACAGGATTAGACCATAATTATTAAACCTTAACCCAGAATCTATAATGCCTTGCAAGGTTGGCATATTTGGTTTTGTGATTCCAATAGCGTAACCAGGAGTAGCGTCTAAACCCATATCATCTGCTATGATTAGTAATATGTTTGGTTTAGTGTTTTCAGGATTATTGTTACTTATAACTGGTTCATCAGTATTACTGCATGAAAAAAGTAATGCAAAAGCTAGGATGGTTAAGTTAAATTGGTAGAATTTCATAAAGTCGATTTTATATAAGACTAAATGTTCTTATGAAGGTTTAATCGTTACTGTAAATACACTATTTAGTCTTTTTGAAATGTTTTCAACTCAAAATTTTCTCCATTAAAAATACCATAGGTATAATATTGAATCCAGTCACCTAAGTTGATATACTTAGATTTTTCATTAAGCTGAATTTCTAAAGGCAAATGTCGGTGACCAAACACAAAGAAATCGCGATGTTTTTCTTCAAGCTTTTTTCTACTGTAAACCGCTAGCCATTCGTTCTCTTCTCCTAAAAATTTAGCATCGTCATCTCCAGAAATTAGTTTGTTTTTTACAGATAAATACTGTGCAATTCGCATGCCTATGTCTGGATGTCCCCATTTAAATAACCACTTAAAGAATGGGCTTACAAAGACTTTTTTCATACGTTTATAACCTTTGTCACCAGGTCCTAAACCATCTCCATGACCAATTAAAAAAGAGGTGCTGTTAAATGTGAATTCTTCAGGTTTATGGTAAACAGGAATACCCAACTCTTCTTCAAAATAACCATTCATCCACAAATCGTGGTTACCAACAAAGTAATGAATAGGAATGCCAGAATCACTAATTTCAGCTAATTTACCAAGAGTTCTAGTAAAACCTTTTGGAACAACGGTTTTATATTCGAACCAAAAATCGAATAAATCTCCTAGCAAAAAGATAGCAGCAGCATCATGTTTTACCTCGTCTAACCACGCTACGAACTTTTTTTCGCGCGGTCTCGATGCTTCAGCAGTTGGTGCACCCAAATGATTATCGGACGCGAAGTATATTTTTTTCCCTACAGGAATTGTTATGTGGTGAGATTTAATCATTATCTGAAGCAATCCACTCTGCGAAGCTAGTTGCTGTTTCTTGAAGTTTTAAGGAGTGAAGCTTTATGTCATCTGGTAAGCGTTTCTTAATTTTTTTAGAAAAATCAATAACCATCATTTCACTTGTTGGCTGATAATCTACCAACAAGACGTTGTGGTCTCTATCTTGTAATTCTTTTGCTAATTCTACATGTGGTGTGTTTTTGTTAAACACAGTGGCATGATCAAACACATCAACAATCTCTTCTTTTACAATTTTTTTTAAATCGCTAAAATCGATGACCATCCCAAATTTTACGTTTGTATTATCAGAAATTGGTGTGCCTATAACAGTGACATCTAATCGATAACTATGTCCATGAACATTTTTACATTTTCCATCATAACCATAAAGTGCATGGCCAGTTTCAAAAGAAAACTGTTTTGTAATACGTATGTTGCCCATTAACGTCTTTTGTTTCGATTTATGAAGTAAAAAACTATTAAAGCTATTGCCAGTATTAAAAAAAGATAATTTCCCATTTTATTCGTCTTGTATTCTATTCTTGTTATATCTATAAATTGTATAAGCTATAATTACTAAAATAACAAAAGGTAACATAGTACCAATAAAAACACCTATACCATAGTTGTCATCTGGTGCTTCTTTTAATTTCTCATCAATGTTAACATCTTGTAATAATGTAATTAATAGGTTCATTTACAATTATAAATCGATTTATTGACCAAATTTAAGTGTTTTGAGTTAGAGGTTTAAATGTTTTTCGGAATTTTATAATTAGTGGTAAACCACGAGCAATAATCCAGAGGGTAAAAGCTATAAAGACACCATAGAGTTTGTAGTCTAGCACATCTGCCCAAATAACAACAGGAATGAAAACTAAGAGTGTTGAAAACAATAGGACATTTCTAAGGTATTTCATTCTACCAAGACCCTTAAAAACGCCATCAAAGATAAATGCTAAGGCACATAATGGTTGCATTAGTAGTACAATCCAAAAAACTTTATAAAATTCCTTTAAAACCTTTTCGTCGTTACTAAACAGATTTCCAATAGGATAATAAAATAGTGCGCCAATTAAGCCGATTATCAATCCAACAACAATACCATATTTAATAAGTTTATTGCTTAATTCTAAAAGGTTTTTATAGTCTTTTGCTCCAAGAAGTTTTCCGGATAAGATATTGCCAGCACTAGCATATCCGTCAATTAAAAAAGCACCTAAAAACCAAAGATTTATAGCAATAGTGTATGCCGCAATGTAGTTAGTTCCGTATTTTGTAGCAAAGCTAGTTCCAAAATATAATGCAATATTTAAAGCAATGGTTCTAATGAATAAATTAAGAATCATCAACGCAAAACGTTTTATCTCTGGATTAAAAGGAAACCTAACTATTAACGGGATATCTGTTTTTTTAAGTAAATAATAAGTTGACAAAACAGCCATTATGATTTGAGCAATCACACTCGCATAAGCCGCACCTTTTATATGCATAGGCGAGATAAAGCCATCAATTCCATAGACAAATACAATATCAAGTATAATATTAGCAACAGCACCTGAAATAGCTATTAGCATTGGAAAGTATGTGTTTTGAAGCCCTCTAAATGTGCCAAAAACTGCAATTGTAAATAAGGTAAATGGAAAACCAAACACTCTTATTTGATAGTAATCGATACTATAGTTTAAAATAGAATCTGATGCATTATAGAGTTTAAAAATTTGTGAAGCAAACGGATACGTCGCCACGATAATTAAGAAACTTAAAGACGTTATTAAAAATATGGCTTGAGCTGGTAAATTTTTTACAGCGCTGAGGTTATTGGCTCCTACATACTGAGAAACGATTGAAGAAATAGCACTACGTGTTTGCCCCAAAACCCAAATAAGCATAGATATAAACGTAGTTACAATACCAACGGCTGCAAGAGACTCTGTTGCATTATAATTCATATTACCAATAATAGCAGCATCAGTCAGTGATAATATTGGTTCAGATACACCAGAAATTAATGCTGGTATCGCCAATTTGTTAATTTGTTTTAATGTAATTGATGTATTCAAATGACTAATTCATAACAGTGAAAGGGATGTTCACTTTGTTTTGGAAAAAAAACATCACCTAATCGTTTATAGCTGCGAAGTTCGTAAATTTTTTGGTTTCTTTTGTTTAAAGAAAAAGTATCTAATCGAATAGAGGAGTAGTTGTTCTCTATAGCAAACTGTTCTGCAAAGTTAATGAGTTGCTGAGCATAACCTTTTCCTTGAAGTTCAGGATGAATTGCTAAGCGATGAATATAGATATTATTTTCATTTTTAGTGAGCCATTTAATAGGGATATATTCTTTGTCCATTAGTGTAGAAATAACAATACTTCCTTTTACCTCTCCTTCAATTTCTAAAACATAAAGCTCATTGCGTTTTATATCATTTTCAAAGGCGGTTTTGTTTGGGTAATGCTCATTCCATTGATAAATACCGTTGGCTATCATTGCTTTAGCACAGACTTTTGTTACAATCATTATAGGTTCAATATCTGTTTTTGTAGCTATACGAATCATTTATAATGTGTATTTTTGTTTCAACAATTTTATTTCGATGAAACATCTATAATAAAAACATACCTGTAAAAAGCAATTATTTTAAAGATGTTCCTTGTGACAAATAAAAATAAATATTAGCACATGAAAACGATACTAGTTCCTGTTGGGTCTTCAAAAAACGCAAAAACACATCTACAATACGCTGTAGATTTTGCAAAAGCATTTGGAGCTAAATTATATGTGGTTCAAATATATAATGTTTATACCAAAGCAGGAACCATGATAAACGTAGATCAAATCATAGAGCGAGAGTCTAAAGATTTTTTAGATAATCATGTGGCTTCAATAGAGACTAAAGGTGTTGAAATATACACCAGAACCCTTAAAGGAAAATTAGTTGATACTTTAGAGAAAGTATGCGACGCTATTGATGTGGATTTAATCATTTTAGAACCGCGTACTAATTCTATTAAAGATGAAGTGTATTTAGGTAAAACATCAGGTAAGATTATAAAACAAACTCAAATTCCGGCCTTAATTGTGCCAGAAGGTTATGTATATAAGCCAATCGTAAAGATTTTGCTAGCTGTTAAATCTGCAATAGTTAAGAAGGAAGGAGTTTTAGATCCATTATCTGCTTTTAAAAATCAATTTAAAGCGGTTGTTAATGTACTTTTAGTAAAAACGTCTCATCACATAAAGGAGGATTTTGTATTCAATGACGAATTAAAAGGGATGATAACTAATACTACAATTGCAGAAAGCCCAACAACGTTTCAAGCTGTTTTAGAGCATTATAAATCTAATTATCCTGATTTATTATGTGTGGTTAGGAGAAAACGTGGGTTTTTTAAGAAACTTTGGGAAGAAAACACGGTTCTAAAAAAAGATTTTCACAGTACCGAGTTGCCTGTTTTAGTATTGAGTGGTTTAAAATAAGTAATTTGGGGATGTAGCTCAGTTGGCTAGAGCGCTTGACTGGCAGTCAAGAGGTCGTGGGTTCGAATCCCATCTTCTCCACTTTTTATTTGTTAGCAAAATCTATAATTAATTTACTTACTCTATCTAACTTAGTAGATAAGTTATAAGTATTCCATGGATGTTTTGTGTTAAATACATGATCTGCATTTTTAATAATTTTAAGTTCACAATTCATGTTCCATTGTTGTAGTTCTTTCGCCTCATTTAATGAAACAGAAGTATCACTATCTCCATGAATAAGAAGTATAGGGATCTTTAAGCGTTTAATTGCAGATTCGATATGTAATCGTTCTTCATTGGTTTTAAAATCTTGGTAGAACTGATAGTAATGTGGCATTTGTTGTTTTGTTCTTCCGTTTAAAACATATTTTACTCCAGTTTCTTTCCATTCTTTTAAATCGCCTACTGTTGCTGTGCGTCTTTTAAAATCACTTACGCTAGCTAAGGTGATGAGCTTTTTAATTCTATTATCTTCCGATGCTTTTAAAATTGCAATTCCACCACCACGACTATGACCAATCAAAGAAATTTGATCTACATTAACATTTGAATCATTTTCAAAATGATTTTGAACCCAGTCAATTACGTCATTTAAATCATCGAGCTCTTTTGTGTAGTTATTATTACCAAAGGCTTCTAAGTCTGGGAAATCAATAGGATTGTTAATAGTGCCTCCATTATGAGAAAAATTGAATTTAATAAAACAAAATCCTGCTTTTGCTATATATTCTGCCATAAGATTCCATGCTCCCCAATCCTTAAAACCTTTGTATCCATGGCAAAAAATAACAATGGGTTGACTGCTTTTATCTTCAGAATAAAATGTATCGATTAGAATTGATTTTTTATCTACTCTCTTTAATATGATGTTGCTATCTATTCGCATTAGTCAAGTTCTTTTTCAATGAAATCAATGTTTGGATTACAAATCTCTAATATGAGTTTTTTTAGTTCAGCCTCGAAGTTATTCAATGTATCTTCGGTAATCAGTTGGTCTTTGGCTCTACTATGAGAAGATTCCTTTTTTCCAAATTTTAAAAAACCTGCATTGAGGTTCTTAAATGAAATAATACCAGCTTCTACTGGCAATTGAATTCGATTTTTTTGATGCATCATGTAAGCATAACATAAGACTTGAAACGACTTGCTGTATTTATCGTAATCTGTAGTTAAGTCTTTCCAATCTACAATTTCGACTTTATTTTGCTCAACTTTACCAGATTTATAATCAATAACACGTGTTAGGCCGTTAAACTCATCTATTCTATCGACTTTTCCATTTAATTTAATCGGAAAGTCTAAGCCTTCAATTTTAAGGTCAATAGTTTGTCCAGCTTCTATGGCAAGGATTTTTATTTGGTTGCCAGCTTTAAGGCTTTCAATTTCTGAATGTATAAAATTTGAAATGTAACGCTGGGCAATTTCAAAAATGATGAGATTCTTCCCCTTAGTAAAATCACCGTCTTTGTAAAGGTTTTTAAAGTGTTTTGTTACGGTCTCCTTGATTTTAGTTTCAAAAGCACTAAGATGATCTAGGTTTAAAAAAATACCTTCTAAAGGTTTATAAAAGTCTTCTAGAGTATTATGAATTACAGAACCCAAAGTATTTGCTGCAATGTTTTCTTCAACATCTTCAAATGCTTTAATCTCAAGAATTTTTTCGCAATAAAAACCCATTGGATTTCTCATATAATTAGTTAGCGATGATGGTGAAAACCCTTTATGAGATAGTTCTTTTAGCCTTCTAATAACCAATGGTGTTTTAACGATTTGCTTTAATTGTTTTTCAATAATTGGTACTTCAGGTGAAACAATTGTATGTTTAATTTTATGAATCCCCTCATACTCTAATTGGGTTATAAACCTGCTTTTTTCTCCACCTTTTAATGCGTCAACCTCTGTATTATAAAGTATATATACATTTTTGGCCCTCTGCAAGAGCCTGTAGAAGTGATATGTATAAACAGCATCTTTTTCTTTATAAGTTGGTAGGTTGTTTTCAACTTTTACATCGAAAGGGATAAAAGAGTTATTCGTTTTTCCTGATGGAAGGATTCCTTCATTAACAGAGCTTATAATAACCGTTTCAAAATCTAATACACGCGACTCTAACATTCCCATTATTTGCAGACCCTCAAGAGGTTCACCTTTAAAGTCTAAGGTTTCTAAACTTAATAGTTCTTTATATATAGAATGTAAGACCGTTATTGAGTTAATATGTTGGTAATTATTATTTAGTTCTAATAGCTGGTTGAATAAGGTGTTGAAACGATATAAATACTCTAACTTTAGACGGTTACTTTGCTTGTTATTATCTAAATTAGCCTTCATCTTGAAGATGAAGTTGGAACAGTTTTTTAGAGCAATTTCTGGTTTATCTTCCCAGGACTTAAATATTAAAGTGATAAGCTCTTTATGTGAAATTGCATACTTAATCAATTCTTCATCAGTAATATAGACCAGGTTGTTTTTTTGAATACGTTCTACTAAATAACTAGAAGTATTTCCAGATTCGGCTTCAAATAAAGGATAGATTGAAGGGTGAGACAGAATACTGATTACATCTTTATAGTAAAAGGATGCAGTATTGCTTTTGTGAATGGAAAATAGGTATTCGAAAAATGAAGCTAAAGGCACATAGCTTAGCGATAAACCCATTGTGACATTAAGTTTACTAATAGCCTTAGGAATAGAATTAAGTACAGGCATTAATAGATTTTCTTCTCCTAATACAACAGCTACACTAGATAGATTTTTATTGGCTTTACTAATATTTTCTAGTAATTGACCAATATACTTAGCTTGACCTACAAATTTAGGAATTCCTACTACTTGAATGTTTTTTTGCGTTTTGTAATGAGTACTTGCCCAATTAAAAGGTTGTTTTTTGAAGTAATTCCATTTCTTTTTATGTGCTCTCAAAAATAGTCCTGCATCATGGATAGTATCGTCTATAAATGTCTTGTCTATATCCCAATATATATGTGCTAAATCATTTTGTATTAACCCTTGTATAATCCTTGATTCTGATTCGTTAAGGGCATTGAAGCCAATAAAAACATGCTTTATACCATTCTGATTTTCAATATAAGTCTCAAGGTTTTCACATGCTTCTCTATAGATTAGACCTTGATACCCATTTTTAGACTGTAACAGGTTGTCGGTAAAGGATAAGTAAAATTCCTTAAGGCGTTTCCAAAAATTGAGGTGATTCTTTATTAAATCGGTTTGCGGCGCCTCAAGAGACCAGTGGTTCAGTTCTTTTATAGCATTTAGGTAGTCAAATATCTGTTCTTGTGGTATAAGATAACGGTCTATCTCATTAAAGTCTTGTAATAAGATTTGTGCCCATTTAGAAAATGAATCAAAAGATTCTTGATCAGATGCTTTAGTTAGATTTTTATAAGTTTCATAAAGTCTAAAAAGAAGTTCTGTATTTGGTACACTTTGCAAGCCAGACAATTCCTCAACAAACTCTTCAATGCTAAGGATTTTAGGCGAAAATATTGGCTGATCTAATAAAGTTGATAGTTGGTGTTTTAGAAATACACCAGCACGTTTACTTGGAAGTATAAAGAATAAATCTTCAAGTATAAATCCCTTTTCTTTAAGATCTATTAATACAGCTTTTATAAAACTTACCATTTTATAAAAATAAAAAACGCTCCGAATTTCGGAGCGTTTTTTTAATATATTTTGAAGTATTTTATTAGTTTTTCAACCTTACTTCAACACGTCTGTTTTCTTTTCTACCAGCTCTGGTTTTATTGTTAGCAATAGGATTTTCTTCACCGTAACCTTTAGCTGTTAATCTTGCAGCACTAATTCCGTTAGCAACTAAGTAATCTCTAACTGCATTAGCTCTTCTGTGAGATAACGCTTCGTTACTAGATTTAGAACCTACACTATCTGTATGACCTTCGATTGCGAAATCTGCTCTTGGGTATTCTTTAAAGATTACAACCATAGCTTTTAATACTTTATCAGTTTCATTTTTGAAAGAAGCTTTACCAGTATCAAACAAGATAGATCTTGCATATGTATTTAAAGCTTTCACCACTTCTTGAGTTGGCTTAACCTCAGGACATCCATTGTTAGCAGCTGTACCAGCCTCGTTAGGACATTTATCGTCTTTATCTAATATGCGATCACCATCAGTATCAGGCCAAGGACATCCATTGTTTGCAGCAGGACCTGACTCGTTAGGGCACTTGTCATCACCATCGGTAACACCGTCACCATCAGCATCAGGACAACCCATAAGTGCTTTTAAACCAGCAACAGTTGGACATTTATCATCTTTATCCATTACGCCATCACCATCACTATCAGGGCAACCATTAAATTCTGCTAAACCAGCAGTGTTTGGACAATCGTCTTTAGAATCTTGAATGCCGTCATTATCAGAATCTGGGCAACCATTAAAAATTTCTAAACCAGCTTCTTCTGGACAAGCGTCATCTTGATCGTATATGCCATCTCCATCAGTATCTGTACCACCAAATTTAAAAGTAACACCAATTGTATGTTGGAAATGCTTAGGTAAGTAATCTTCAAATGAGTGCTTGTAAGTAGAATTAACATTAATCCCAACGTTTTCTGAAGCCCAGTAAGTTAATCCTAAAGTTCCATTTAAAGTTCCTGCACCTATATTATCTATCCAAGTATAACCACCACCAACACCTAAATAAGGGTCTATAGTTTTAGATTTTATGACATCCATAAAGCTATATGAAACTC